>JAYVME010000328.1:0-9018 GCA_043759115.1 Betaproteobacteria bacterium
CCGCGCCGAGTTCAAGGCGCGCCGCGATTTCCTGGTGCCCGCCCTGCGCGAACTCGGTTTTCGCATTCCGGTCGTGCCCGCGGGCGCGTTCTACATTTACGCCGACTGCAGCGCATTCACCGCGGACAGCTTCGCGTTCGTGCGCGACCTGCTTGAAGTCGCGGGTGTTGCGATCACGCCGGGTTTGGATTTCGGCGCGCATGCCGCGGAGCGCCATGTGCGCTTTGCCTATACCAACTCGATACCGGTGCTGGCCGAGGGTGTGAAGCGCATCCGCGAGTTCGTTTCCCGCGGTTAGCGGCTCCGCGCCAAGTCAACTGCCAGTGCGCTCGAGCGTTATGGGACTCAGGCGGGCTATTCCGCTGCTACCCACAGGAGAGCATGATGAAATTGACCCACAGTATCGTCGCCGCGGTGATTGCCGGGCTGTTCGCGTTGCCCGCCGTAGCGCAGACCCCGGTGCCGACGCCGGGCAAGGACGCGGTCAAAGCCGACCGTGAAAAGCTCAAGGCCGACCGCAAGGAAGTGAAGCAGGACAAGGAAGCGGTCAAGGGCGATCAAGCCAAGCTTAAAGCGGATAAAGGCAACAAGGATGCGATGAAAGCCGACCGCGATAAACTCAAGGCCGACCGCGCCGAGATGAAGAAGGACGAGAAACAGGTGCGCGCGGACAAGCAGCAGCTGAACAAGGACATGAAAGCAGCGCGACCCGACGGCAAGAAAAAGTAAGACTGCGCGAGCGGTTGCCAGCGGCCGTCTGACCGGAAGGTGAGACGGCCGTTTTATTTGGCGGCGGACGCTTTTACGCGAATGCGCGCAGGATAAGCGATCCGCCGCTTAATATCAGCAGCGCGCCTATCACCTGCAGCAGGCGCTGGCGCGATAGGTTCACGTGCATGTGGTGGCCAATCCACAGGCCGGCGAACATGGGGATCGCGAAGAGCGCGGCGGAAGTCAGTACGCCGTCCTGCGCAAACAACCCGGCGAGAGCAAACAATACGATGCGCGTGCCCGTGGTGACGATGAAGACCACCGACATGGTCGAGCGCACCTCTCCGGGATCAAGACCGCGGGCGCCGAGGTAGATCACGTACAGCGGGCCCGCCGCGCCGAACAGCGCCGAAATCACGCCGCCGATGCCGCCGACCGGCAGCGCCCACAGGCGGCCGAGCTTGAACGTGGGTTCGCGCCCGCTGGCGGCATAGGCGCCGTAGCCGAAGACAAACACGCCGAGCGCCAGCAATATCACGTCGCCCGGCAGGCTGACGAGGAGAAACACCCCGGCTGCGATGCCGATGAACATGCACGGCACCAGCCACGCGAGTTCGCGCACGGCGATGGTCGAGTGAAATTTGAACCCGGTGCGCAACGCCGCGCCGAAATCGAGCAGCACGAACATCGGAATCACGAACTTGAGCGGCAGCACGTGCGCGAGCAGCGGTACCGCGATGATGGTCGAGCCGAAGCCCGTGATGCCGAAGATGACAAAGGCGCCGGCGACGACGAGTGCGGATAAAACGAGCGTGTCAGGAGGCAGGGGCATGGCGGACTGTGTTTCGGTCGAGTATAGCTTGTTGCGGGTAAAATACGGCTGGCACAACTGCGTGAGGCGTGAGGCGTTAGGCGAGAGGCGTGAAGAGTTGGAGCGCGCGGTGTGCGCGTTGGTTTGCGTCTTTCGCCTCACGCCTAACGCCTAACGGGACGAGTCTCAGCGTTCGTCCCCTAACGCCTAACGCTTCGCTCATCACTCATCACTCATCACTCATGAACATGACCACACTGATATTGATCCGCCACGGCGAAACCGTGTGGAACCGCGAGCGGCGCATGCAGGGGCAGGCGGACAGCCCGCTGTCCGACACCGGTGTGCGGCAGGCGCGCCTGCTCGCGCAGCGCATGAAAGACATCGCGTTTACCGCGCTCTACAGCAGCGATTCGGGACGCGCGCACCACACGGCGCGCAGCGTCGCTGAAATGACGGGGCACGCATTGATCATCGACCCGCGCCTGCGCGAGCGGCATTTCGGCGTGTTTGAAGGGCTCACCGGGCCGGAAATGCAGGCGCAGCATCCCGCGGCGTATGCGCGCTTCAAGAGCCGCGACCCCGACTACGCGGTGCCCGGCGGCGAAAGCGCGGCGTCGTTTCGTGACCGCGCGCTCGCGTGCCTCGCGGAAATCGCCGAGCGTCACGCCAACGAACTGGTGGTCGTCGTCACGCACGGGCTGGTGTGCGACGTCGCCTACCGCGCCGCGATGGGCATCGATCTGATGGCGCCGCGCGACTTCGATCTGGTCAATGCCGGTCTCAATCACTTCCGCTTCGAGGGCGGCGCGTGGCATATCGACGCGTGGGGCGACGCCAGCCACCTCCATGTGGATCTCACGACCGTGACCTGACGGCCGTTGCAAAACACGACGGAACCGCCGATGCACGCCGATGCACGCAGATAATCCCGGAAAGTACTGACAGCAATGAGCAGAAGAATTTTTGCCGGCGTTAATCGGCGTTTATCGGCGGTTACGCATTTCCTGATTTTCCAGGGTTCGTTCTAGGATGAGCCCGCAGCGCGCTACGGTGGTGCTGGTCCACGGCTTATGGGTGCATGGCGTGCTGATGCGGCTGCAGCGCCGATATCTCGCGCGCATGGGTTTCGAGGCCGTGTGTTATTCCTATCCGTCGGTGCGGCTCAGTCTGACCGAGAATGCGAACCGGCTCGCGCAATTCGCGCAAACACTGGCTGCACCGACCATCCACTGGGTCGGCCATAGCCTCGGCGGGCTGGTGGTCTTGCGCATGCTCGAACGCGAGGCCGCATTACCGCCGGGGCGCATCGTATTGCTCGGCACGCCGTACGTCGACAGTCATGCGGGGCGCACGCTCGCCGGCAGCGCGCTGGGTGCGCGCATGCTCGGCCGCAGCATGCGCGAGTCGCTCGATTCGAATAAACCGGCGCTGTTTCCAGGGCGTGAAATCGGCGTCATCGCCGGCACGCGGAGCATGGGGCTGGGCCGCGTCTTCGCCCCCGATCTGCCGGCGCCCAACGATGGCGCGGTGACGGTTGCCGAAACCCGGCTGGCGGCGGCAAGCGATCGCATTGAACTGCCGGTCACGCATACCGGCATGCTGCTGTCGCGGCGTGTGGCGCGTCAGACCGGCGCGTTTCTGCGCGACGGCAGATTCGATCACGGCGCCGTCTGAAATGCGGACACGCGTGCTTTTATTGCTGGCGGTATTGCCGCTCACCGCCGGGTGCAGCAACTTCGGTTACTACCTGCAATCCATCGACGGCCAGATGAACGTCCTGCGCAAGCGCCAGCCGATTGCGCAGGTGGTGGCCGATCCGGCCACGCCGCCGGCGCTCAAATCCCGGCTCGAGCGCGCGTTGACGGCTCGTGATTTTGCCAGCAGCGATTTGCAGCTGCCCGACAACCCGAGCTACCGCAGTTATGCGGATTTGCAGCGGCCGTTCGTGGTGTGGAACGTGTTCGCGGCCGCCGAGTTTTCGATCGAGCCCGAGCAATGGTGCTTTCTCGTCGCCGGTTGCGTCGGCTACCGCGGCTATTTCGCGCAGGCGAAGGCGGAGGCGTTTGCGCAGGGCCTGCGCGATCAGGGGCTCGACGTGTTCGTGGGCGGCGTGCCCGCGTATTCGACCCTCGGCTGGTTTAACGATCCGGTGCTCAACACCTTCATCAATTACCCCGACTACGAGCTTGCGCGCCTGATCTTTCATGAGCTTGCCCATCAGGTGGTTTACGTCAAGGGCGACACCGAGTTCAACGAATCGTTTGCGGTTGCAGTCGAGACCGAGGGCGTCACGCGCTGGATCGCGCGTTTTGGTGATGACAAGATGCGCGATAATTTCATGCGTTCGCAGGTGCGGCGCGTGCAATTTTCCGCGTTGGTGCTCAAATACCGCCGCGAGCTCGGTGCGCTTTATCGTGCCAAGCTGGCGCCCGCCGCGATGCGCGAGCGCAAAGCCGCCATCTTCGCCGCGCTGAAGCGGGATTACCAACGTTTGAAAACCGACTGGGGCGGCTATGCCGGTTACGACCGCTTTCTGGATGAACCGAATAATGCCAAGCTCGCGTCGATCTCAATCTATAACACGCTGGTGCCGCAGTTTCAGGAAATGATCGTCAAACACAACGGCGATCTCGCCGCCTTCTACGCGGACGTTAAACGGCTGGCGGCGCTGGACAAGGAGGAGCGTTATCGGGAGTTGGGAGTCGCGCCGCCTGAGCGCGAAGACCAGTGATTGGGTGACTATGCGATTCGGTCAATGATTCAATTACTGAGAACCCATCTCAAAACACAAAACCGACCAGCAACCGCCGATGAACGCCGATTGACGCCGATATAAGATCGTGACCCGGCCCCGAACGAATGCCCGGTCTTTTGAGCATATCTGCGTTCATCGGCGTTCATCGGCGGTTCCAAATGTTTTTGAGACCGTTTCTGAGTCACTACATCCCGCTCTTCATCACCGCTTCTTTCCGTGTTCTTCTTTCTCGTGCTCTTTTTTCTGCGCGCGCTCCTGCTGGCGTTTTTTCTGTTCCTCGGCACGCTGCTGTTTGTTCTGTTCCTGTAACGCCTGACGCTCTTGCAGGCGCTTCTTCTGCTCGTCCGCACGCTCGTGCTGGCGTTGCTCGATTAATGCGCGCCGTTGCTGCTGTTGCTCGTCTTGCTGCTTGGCGTTGAGTTCGCGCTTTTGCTCCTGCGCCTCTTTGCGCGGCGCGGCTTGGTTCTGCCGTTCCTGCAGCCGGCGCTGATGCTGTTCCTCGAATTGGCGGTGGAATTCCTGCCGGCGAGCCGCGACCCGTTTATCGAACTCGGCGTGGCGCTGATAAAAGGCCGGTGGGCGCGCCAACAGCTTCGGCGCGACGCGCCCGTTGTAGTGCACGAATGCCGTCTGGCCGGGCTTGACCGCCACTTCGCCTTGCGGGTTGCGTATGAACGACTCGCCTTCGTTGATTTCGCCGCCCGCCTGCGCCGCGCGGTCCCCGGTTGCCGATACGATACGCACGTCGCCGTCGAGCGAATCGAGGGTGCCGATGGCGGCAAAAAGCGGCTGCGCGCATAGGCACAGCAGCAATGCGCATAGAGCACTACGAATCAACTCGGGTAATTTCATTGATTGGATACCCCCTCTACAAGTTTAACGCTTGCCGCGTAACTCGCGTTGACCCATCACTGCTCTTGGTTTTCCTTCATCCTTCCGCCTTCATTCTTCATCCTTGCTTTCGTCCTACTCCTCAACCACTGAAGTACAATCCGCCCCTCCCATGCCCCGTCCCCTCGCTGACCCCCAACAGCGGCTCGCCAACCTGCCGCGCCCGACTTCTCCCGACGAGCTGCCCGTGGTGGCGCGGCGCGACGAGATTGCGCGTACGATAGAGGCGAACCAGGTCGTCATCGTGTGCGGCGAGACCGGGTCGGGCAAGACCACGCAACTGCCGAAGATCTGCCTCGATATCAAGCGCGGCGTCCATGGCTTGATCGGCCACACGCAACCGCGCCGCATCGCCGCGCGCACCGTCGCCTCGCGCATCGCGCAGGAGCTTAAAAGCCCGCTCGGCCACGCGGTCGGTTACAAGATCCGTTTTTCCGACCGCATTTCGGCGGACACCTACATCAAGCTCATGACCGACGGCATCCTGCTCGCCGAAACGCAGGGCGACCGCCTGTTGAAAGCGTATGACACGCTGATCATCGATGAGGCGCACGAGCGCAGTCTCAACATCGACTTTCTGCTCGGTTATTTGAAGCAGATCCTGCCGCAGCGGCCCGATCTCAAAATCATCGTCACCTCCGCGACGATAGATGCGGGGCGCTTCGCCAGGCACTTCGCGCAGGGTGACAATCTGGCGCCGGTGATCGAAGTGTCGGGACGCATGTATCCGGTCGAACTGCGCTACCGGCCGCTCAAATCCAAAGACGCGGACGACGACGAACAACAGGACATGGAGGACGCGATCGTCGATGCGGTGGACGATCTGGCGCGCGCCGGTCCCGGCGATGTGCTGGTGTTTCTGCCGGGCGAGCGCGAGATCCGCGAGACGGCGGAACTCCTGCGCAAGCATCATCCCAAAGGCGCGGAAATTCTGCCGCTGTATGCGCGGCTGTCGTTCGAGGAGCAGGACCGCGTGTTCAAGCCGCATGGCGCGCGCCGCATCGTGCTGGCGACCAACGTCGCGGAGACTTCGCTCACGGTGCCGGGCATACGTTACGTGATCGACACCGGGCTCGCGCGCGTCAACCGCTACAGTTACCGCAATAAAGTCGAGCAATTGCAGGTCGAGAAGATTTCGCGCGCGTCGGCCAATCAGCGCGCCGGCCGTTGCGGACGCGTCGCGGCGGGCATCTGCGTGCGGCTCTACGCGGAGGATGACTACACGGCGCGCTCCGAGTTCACTGACCCGGAAGTGCTGCGCACCTCGCTCGCGGCGGTGATACTGCGCATGAAGTCGCTCAAGATCGGCGAGATCGAGCGTTTCCCGTTTCTTGAAGCGCCGAGCTCGCGCATGATCGCCGATGGGTATCAACTGCTCGCGGAACTCGGCGCGGTGGACGACCAGAACGCGTTGACCGACATTGGCTGGCAGCTCGCGAAGTTTCCGATCGATCCGCGCGTCGCGCGCATGATACTCGCGGCGAAGCAGCAGAACTGCCTCGCGGAAATTCTCATCATTGCTTCCGCACTATCGGTGCAGGACCCGCGCGAGCGTCCGTTCGAGCGCTCGGAAGCGGCCGACAAGGCGCACGAACGTTTTGCCGACGACCGCTCCGACTTCATGGCCTATCTCAAGCTGTGGGAGTTTTTCGGCGAGATGGTGAAGCACAAGAAGTCGAACCGCCGGCTGATCGACGAGCTGCACGCGTGCTTTCTCTCGCATAGGCGGCTGCGCGAATGGCGCGACATTCACGGCCAACTGCATGCGCTCGTCGGCGAATTGAATATGAACATCAACATCAACATCAACGGGACGCCGGCGACTTACGAACAGATTCATCGCGCACTGCTCGCGGGCCTGCTCGGCAATATTGGCTTCAAATCCGAGGAAGGCGACGAATATCTCGGCGCGCGCGGCATCAAGTTCGCGATCTTCCCCGGCTCGGTATTGCGCAAGGCGAAGCCAAAATGGGTGGTTGCCGCCGAAGTCACCGAGACCACGCGGCTCTATGCGCGGTGTGTCGCGAAGATAGAGCCCGAGTGGCTGGAAGCTATGTCCGGCCATCTCATCAAGCGGCATTACTTCGATCCGCACTGGGAAAAAGAGCGCGCGATGGTGACCGCATTCGAGCGCGTCACGCTCTACGGATTAACGATCGTGGCCAAGCGGCGCGTGCATTACGGCCCGCTTAATCCGGGCGAGGCGCGCGATATTTTCATCCGGCAGGGGCTCACCGCGGGTAACTTTGAAACGCGCGCGGCGTTCTTCGCGCACAACCAGCGGCTCGTGAAAGAAGTGCAGGACCTCGAGCACAAGGCGCGCCGCCGCGACGTGCTGGTCGACGAAGAGACCATCTTCCGCTTCTACGATGAACTCGTGCCGCCCGACATCTACAACGGCGCCGGTTTCGACCAATGGCGCGAAGATGCCGAACTCGCCAACGCGAAGCTTCTGTTCATGACGCGCGAATACTTGATGCGGCAGAACGCGGCGGGTGTCACCGAAGAGCAATTTCCGGAACAACTGACCATGGACGGCATCCAGTTGAAGCTTCGCTACCGCTTCGAGCCCAGCCATCCGCTCGACGGCGTTACGGTGACGGTGCCGTTGGCGCTCCTGAACCAGCTTGACTCAGTAACCTTCGAGTGGCTGGTGCCGGGCCTCATCCGTGAAAAAATCGCGGCTTACTTCAAGGCGCTGCCCAAAGCGATCCGCAAGCAGTTATTGCCGTTGCAGGATCAGGTGACGCGGTTTCTCGAAGAGCAGGAGGGCGGCGAAGCGTCTGCCGCATCACTCGCAGCGGCGCTCGCGCACTACGTCAAGATGCGCAGCGGCGAAATCATCTCCGCCGACATCTGGGATGACGCCGACATTCCCGCTCACCTCCGCATGAACTATCGCGTCATCGACGACGCGGGCCGCGAGCTTGCGACGGGGCGCGACCTCGCCGCGCTAAAGTCCCAGCTCGGCCAGGCGGCGCAGCTCACGTTCGCCAAGGCCGAGCCCGGCATCGAACGCACAGGCCTCACGTCGTGGGACTGCGGCGACGTGCCCGGACAGATATCCTTCGAGCGCGCCGGGCGCAAGCTCACCGGCTATCCGGCGCTGGTGGACGAGGGTGAAAGTGTCGCGATCCGTTTGTTCGACACCCGCGACGCGGCGGACGCCTCGATGCGCGCGGGCGTATGCCGGCTGCTGCGGATCGAACTCAAAGAGCAGATGAAACAACTCGACAAATCGCTGCCGGGACTGACGCAGGCGGTGATGCAGTTGCGCGGCATCGCGAATGCCGACGACCTGAAAGCCGATCTCGTAACGGCGATCTGCGACCGCGCATTCATCGGCGACGACGATCTTCCGCGCAGTGAAACCGAATACGCAGCGCAAAAACAGCGCGCCCGCACCCGCCTGCCGGCGGTACGTGATGCGGCATGCCGCATGTTTGCTGCAATCGCCGAAGAGTATCATCGCGCAAGCCTGCGGCTGGGTAACGTGCCATCAGCGCTCAATCGAGTTGCCGCGGACATCCGCGCGCAATTGCAGCGGCTCGTCTACAAGGGTTTTCTCAGCGCAACACCGTGGGAACAGCTTCAGCATCTGCCGCGCTATCTGAAGGCGATGTCGATCCGCTTCGATAAATTCCCTGGCAATCCGGAGCGCGACGAGAAGCACGCTGCGAGTATCGCGGAACTTTTCAAGCTCTATCAGGAGCGCAGCGACAAGCTACGCAAAGCGGGCACGATCGAATCCGCGCTCGAAGATTTTCGCTGGCAGATTGAGGAACTGCGCGTCTCGCTTTTCGCGCAGGAGCTGCGCACGCCGTTTCCGGTGTCGGTGAAGCGGTTG
>JAYVME010000329.1:0-8955 GCA_043759115.1 Betaproteobacteria bacterium
CGATAGCCGGCGACGCTCGCAATGCCGACCAGCGCCCCGCGTCCCGCGCTACGCATTGCGCCGATAAACGGCTGAAAAGTCTGGACCATCCCGACCACGTTAATGTCGAGCACATCCTTGAAGGCGGCGAGGTCTTCGGGGAGTTCCGTGAGCGTTCCCGTACTGACACCTGCATTCGCAATCACTATATCGGGACAGCCGTGACGTGCCAGAAAATCGGCAGCCGCCACCTGCAGTGCCACAGTGTCGCGCACATCTACGACATAAATTTGAAGTGACGTAGACAATTGCGCTGCAAGCTGCTCAAGCGCGGATTTGCGGCGCGCAATCAGGCCAAGTACCGCACCGCGCCGCGCATAGTGATGCGCCAGGGCGACACCGATACCGCTCGAGGCACCGGTAATAATGACGCGCTGCGCCAGAACGTTATTACTCAAGCAGGCGGCGGTACCGGCGCGCGCTGCGCGCTATTTGCCGGCTTTCTCAGCGCGTTTCTGGCGCGCGAGGCGGATCATGCCGTCAAGGATATCGATGGTTTTCGCGGAGGAGCCATCGGTCAGGAACTTGCCGTCGACGACCAGCGAAGGCGTGCCTTGAATATCGTAATCGACCGTCAGTTTGCGCGCTCGCTCGACTTTCTGGCGTGTCTCGTCGGAGCGGTAAATCGCCATGAACTTGTCGCGGTCGAGGCCGTGTTTCGCGGCCCATTCGGAAATCACTTTTTCCTGGCTCATATAGAGATCCTGGACGTGGTAACTGTGGTACACCACGGCATGCAGACGGTCGACCTCGCCCATCGCCTCCAGCGTGAAATAGGTTTTGGCGAGAGGCACCCACGAATCATGGCGCACCACCGGCATGTGGCGCAAGACGACATCATCGGGCTTGCTCTTGCGCCAGCGCTCAACCCGCGGCTGCAATTCGTTGCAATACTGGCAGCCATAGAAGAAGAAATCGATTACTTCGATGCGCTCGCCGGTGTCGACCGGTTGTTGCGCAATTTCACGATAATCGACATCGCGCCTGATTTGCTGCGCGTACGCCGGCAATGCGATGCACGCGAGGGCAAGCCAGCAAAGTGCGAGCCGCAGAATGAGGGGGGCGGGCGTGGGCATGGCTTACTTCTTCGCGCTGCGTTCTTTGCGCGCCTGTGCAATCAGCTGATCGACGGCATGGAAGAACCGGTCGTAGTTCACGTTGTTGTCTGCGTTGGGAAAATTCGACGGACTCACCAGATATTTGCCATCAATGGCCAGCGCGGGGGTGCCGGGCACGTCATAGTTGCGCGTCATGTCCTCGGAACGCTTGGTGCGGTTATTCACCGCGAACGAATTATAGGCGTCAAGAAATTTCTGTTTATCGACGCCTTTGCCGCCCAGCCAATCCGCAATTACGCGCGAATCGTTAACCAGCGCGCGTTGTTTGGTTTGATCTTTTTCCTCGTGTATGCCGGCGAAAATCGCATCGTGATACTTGCCGGCGAGGCCCATCGCATCTAGTGCATAGTAAGTGCGCGTCATGGGCTCCCAGGCCGGCGCGCCGAATGTGCCCGGCACCGGACGGAATTCGACGTCCGCAGGTTTGCGTTTGAGCCACGCTTTGAGTGATGGCTCAAGATGGTAGCAATGCGGACAGCCGTACCAGAAAAATTCGATGACTTCTATTTTCTTGCCGCTATCGGTGGGTTGCGCGGGACTGATTAAGGTGTAATCGCGCCCCACAACCAGTGCCTGTTGCGCCATGCCGTTACCTGCGGCGAACAACGCCAGCAGCGCCGCCACATAGCCTACACGTTTGAATACATTCATGTATGTCTCCCTCGGGATTTACTTGCCAGGTTGCGCCGGTGTTTCGCGAACCTTGATTAGTGTGGTTTCGATGCCGTTTTGTTTCAGCGTTTCGCGCGCGCGGTTGAGATCCTCGATCGCAGTATACGGGCCAACCCGCACGCGGTGCCAGACCCCCTTGTCGGGCAGCGTGGTCGTCTGCACCGCCGCCGCGACGCCGAGTAACGCGAGCCGCGCCTTGAGATTGTCGGCGTCGGGTGCATTCGGGAATGCCCCGGCTTGCAGATAGAACGCTTCCCTGGCCTGGGTGGGCGACGGCTTTTGCTGCGCTTCCTTGAATTGTTGTTCGGTCACCGGTTCTTCCGACCCCGGCAGGATTTTGTAAAAATCGAAACGCGGTTTGCCGTCCGTCGATTTGGCTGACTTATCGGCAGGTATGTCGGAATCCGTGCTTTTCGAGGGTTCGCTTTTCGGCGGCGGCGCGGCGCGATTTACGAACGGCGTCGGCATTTTGTTGATGTACCAAGCGACCGCGAGCGCGATGCCAAGGCCGAGCACGAGGCCGATGAGGATGCCGACCAGCAACGAACCCGCGCCGCCTTTGCCGCCGGCCGGTTTCCCGGCGGGCGCTTTATAATCTTTGCTCATGGCGGGATTTTACATTTTTTCCGGTGCCGAGACACCTAGGAGCTTAAGTCCGTTGTGTAACACATGCCGCACGGCAACCGCCAGCGCAAGGCGCGCGAGTTTGAGCGGTTCTTCAGGCGCCAGTAGCCGGGTCGCATTGTAATAGCTGTGAAATTCAGCGGCCAGTTCGCGCAGATAAAACGCCACCAGGTGCGGGGATAATTCGCGCACGGTGTTGTCGATTACGACGGGATATTCCGCCAACCGTGACAGCAGCGCGGACTCCTGTTCGGTCGTCAGCGGCGACGGGTCGGCGGCGCCAAGACCCGCCGGGTTTTCGCCCCATTGCTCAAGGACGCTGCACACCCGCGCGTGGGCGTACTGGACGTAATAAACAGGATTGTCGTTGCTTTGGGACTTGGCAAGGTCGAGATCGAAATCGAGATGCTGGTCGCTTTTGCGCAATACGTAGAAAAAACGGGCCGCATCGTTGCCGACTTCCCGGCGCAACTCGCGCAGTGTGACAAATTCACCGGCACGCGTCGACATCGACACCTTCTTGTCACCGCGATACAGCACCGCAAACTGAACCAGGGCGATCTCCAGTTGGGCGGGATTCGCGCCCAGCGCCGCAAGCGCGCCTTTGACACGCGGGATATATCCATGATGATCGGCGCCCCACACGTCGATCACGCGCGCGAACCCGCGCTCGAATTTGTCGAGATGGTAGGCGATGTCCGAGGCGAAATAAGTGAACTGGCCGTTATCGCGGCGCACCACCCGATCCTTTTCGTCGCCGAACGTGGTCGAGCGAAACCACGTCGCGCCGTCGTTGCTGTAAATATGCCCGGCGGCGGCCAACCGCGCGATGGCGCGCTCGACCTTGCCGGAATCATATAATGATTGTTCCGAGTACCAGCATTCGAAGTTCACGCCGAATTCCGCGAGATCGTCGCGACAGTCGGCAAGCTGCGTGTTAAGTGCGTGGCGATGAATGTCGGCGTAGTCGGCAGCCAGCAATCGTTTGGCGTTGGCGATTAGACAATCGAGATGGGACTCCGCATCCTGGCTGGCGTCGGACGCGCCGGCGAGCACGTCTGCCGCATTGCGCAGGTAACGCTCGCCGCCCCGCGCCAGCAGGCTTTGCGCCATGGCGATTACGTAGTCACCCTGATACGCGTTGGCGGGAAACGGGATGTGTGTAGCGACGAGTTCCAGATAACGCAACCAGGTCGATAGCGCGAGTATGTCCATCTGCCGGCCAGCGTCGTTGACATAGTATTCGCGTTCGACGTCGAAGCCCGCCGCCGTCAAAACGTTGGCAAGGCTGGCGCCGAAAGCAGCACCGCGGCCGTGGCCGACGTGCAGCGGGCCGGTCGGGTTGGCCGACACGAACTCCACCTGGATTTTCGCGCCCCGGCTGACGCTCGCGCGTCCGTAGTCGGTGCCGCGCGCCAGGATATGCGGCACGATCGCGCGCTTGATAGCGGGGTTGAGAAAAAGGTTGATGAATCCGGCGCCGGCAATTTCGGCTTTCGCGACATAGGGTGACACGGGCAGCGCGGCAATCAGTGCGGTGGCGATATCGCGCGGATTGCGCTTCAGCGGTTTCGCCAGTTGCATTGCGACATTGCACGCAAAATCACCGTGTTGTGCCTGTTTCGGGCGTTCGATGAGGACCACCACGCCTGATTGGGCAGGTGCGACCGCGGCGAGCGCGGCTTCAAACAGGCCGGCGGCATGCGCGCGTAGATCAGGAAAAGCGGGTGTTGCCATGCTTAAGTCGTCGAATCCGGGAGAAGGCGGGGTTGCGGCGCGTCACGAACGTATGCGCGCTTTGCCGCCGCGTAAAAAGTGGCGAATTCTAGCACGTGGCGCCGCGCCGACGCTGTCGGGGGCGTCTCATAACTCGAGTGGATCGACATCAAGCGCCCAGCGCACTTTACGCTCGCCGGTGGCATCAAGCCGCGCGTGCCATGCGTGCAGAAAATTCTGCAACGCAGTGCGTGAGCGCGCCTGAACCGTCAGCTGTGCGCGTTCCAGGCCAGCGAGGCGGACGAAATTAGCCGGGACCGGGTCGTATATCGTCACTGCACCGTCAATGTCGGCTGCATCACGAGCTGCGCGCGCCAGAAATTCGAGCGCCGCGTCAACCTGTGGCGCTTCAGCGCGCAGCACCGCCTGATGCACGAATGGCGGGAAGCCGGCTTGCTTGCGCTCTGCCAGCAATTCCTGCGCGTAAGCCGGATAGTCCTGGCGCCGGAGCGCCTGATACAACGCATGTCGCGGAAATTCAGTCTGAATCAATACCCGACCGCGCGTCGCGCCGCGGCCGGCACGCCCGGCGACCTGCGTCAGGCGCGCGAACAGGCGCTCACCGGCGCGAAAGTCGGTACTGTACAACGAACTGTCGGCATTGATAACACCGACCAGATTGAGCTGGGGAAAATCATGCCCTTTGGCGAGAATCTGGGTGCCGACCAGAATGTCGATTTCCTGTGCATGGATTTGCCGGCGCATGTCCTGCCATGCGTGTTTGCGGCGGGTGGTGTCGCGGTCGACGCGCAGGATACGCGCGGCGGGAAACGTGCGGGCCAGTGCGCTTTCGATGCGCTGCGTCCCCTGTCCCAGCGGCAGCAGGTCCTGATTGCCGCAGTGCGGACAGGCGGTCGGGATGCGTTCCCGGTGGCCGCAGTGGTGGCAGTGCAGGCGTTGGTCTGGCGCGTGCAGCACAAGTTTTCCCGAGCAGCGATGGCAGTCCGCTGTCCAGTTGCAGCTGCGGCATATCAGGACCGGCGAGTAGCCGCGCCGGTTGATAAAAATCAGACTCTGCTCCCCGCGCTTCAGGGTCGTGCCGATGGCGCTGAGCAGTTCCTGCGACAGACCATCAATGAGCGGCGCATGCCGCGTATCCACATACTCGATGTCCGGCGGCATTGCATTGACGCGTTGGGTTAACGTCAACATCCGGTAGCTGCCGGTCGATGCCTTGTGAAAGGTTTCGAGCGCGGGCGTCGCCGAGCCCAGCACGATCGGAATTGCGCGTTGCTTGGCGCGTACCAGGGCGAGGTCGCGCGCCGAGTAACGTAGACCATCTGTTTGCTTGAACGAAGCATCGTGTTCTTCGTCGACGATGATCAAACCCAGTTTGGGCAGGGGCGTGAATATGGCCAGCCGGGTGCCGAGCACGATGCCGGCGGCGCCGGATTGGGCGGTGAGCCAGCCTTGTAAGCGCTCGCTCTCGTTCAGTCCGCTGTGCAGCGCCACGATCGCGGTGGTGGAAAAACGCGTACGTACCAGCGCTTCAAGTTGCGGGGTCAAATTAATTTCAGGTACTAGCAGCAACACTTGTTGACCGCGGGCGAGTACGTCGTCGATCAGGTGCAGATAAACCTCGGTCTTGCCGCTGCCGGTCACACCCAGGAGCAACCACGGTATAAAGCCACCGCCACCACCGCGCACGCGGTCGATGGCAGCGCCCTGCTCCGCGGTCAACGTCGGTCCGGCCGCCGCGGGCGATGCGTTAACGTGGCCGGAAGATATTTCCTCGCTATCGTCGACGCGCTCGATCCAAGCCAGGCCAACCATGGTTTTTAACGCGGCACGCGCGCGTGGCGTGATCGCGTGCAGCTTTGCTTCATCCATTCCATCGACGGCAGCGCGCAATAAACCCAGCACTTCGCGCTTTATTTTCGCGCGCGGCGGAAGCGTTGCAGGATCTACGCTGCGGCCTGCCGCGGTCAGGCGGTAGATTGCTTTCGCGTCCAGCCTGAGCAACTGTCGCCGCCGTAATCGCGTCGGCAGGGAATTCAGAACCACTTCGCCCAGCGGATGGTGATAATAGTCGCTGCAGAATCTGAGCAGTTTTATGACGTCATCCGCCAGTGGCGGCACATCTCGCTGAACGCTCAATATGCGGCGCACACGTTGCGGCGCCAGCGTTGTGCTGTCCGCTAATTCGATAATGACGCCGACCGCAATTTTTTTTCCGAAGGGCACCAGCACGCGCCGACCGATGTCATCGCGCGTGACCGCGCTGGCGCGGTAATCGAACAATGTCGATAACGGGATGTCGAGAGCGACGCGAACAAAATTCATGACGAGATCAGGCGGACTGCAGGTTAGCGATTAACACTCGCGTCGATTCTCTTAAACTTTAGACAACTGGCTTATCGGATAGAGATAATTCTCATGCGCACTGCATCTGTGGATAACCTTGTTGATTAATATTCGGGCAATTGGGCGACGCTCTATTCAGTTGCCATCTGATTTTCTTGTGTTTTTTCTTTTATTGAAATAAATACTATAAAAATCAATAGAATAAAAACATTGCCCATGAAATGCGACAGTGTTGCAGGAAGGGCAAACCCGGCAAACCCTTGCTGTGCATAAGTTTGCGGGCGGGACACTCCGCAAAGCCACAACTGGCGCGGGTTTTCAGTGGTAGTTAACGCTCAACCCGCGTACCGCCTCGATTAGCGCGGAGACGTTTTCGGGCGGAGTGTGTTGGGAAATCCCGTGGCCGAGATTAAATACGTGTCCACTGCCGCGACCATAGCGTTCGAGAATCGCGCCGGCCTCGCGTTGTATGGTTTCCGGCGACGACAATAGCACGGCCGGATCGAGGTTGCCCTGTAGTGCAACGCGGGAGCCGACGCGCGTGCGGGCTGCACCGATATCGACGGTCCAGTCGAGACCGACCGCATCGCAACCGATAGCGGCGATACTTTCTAGCCAACCACCGCCGCCTTTGGTAAATACGATGTTGGGTACCCGGACTCCCGCGTGTTCGCGTTTCAATCCCGCTATGATGCGCGCGGTGTAAGCGAGCGAAAACTCATGGAATGCGGCATGCGAGAGCATACCGCCCCACGTATCAAACACCATCACCGCTTGCGCGCCGGCCTCAATCTGCGCATTCAAGTAAGCGATCACTGCGCTGGTATTGACGGCGAGAATGTGATGGAGCAGGTCCGGGCGCTGATAAAGCATTTTCTTGACCAACGCAAATTCGCTGCTGCCGTGGCCTTCAATCATGTAGCACGCGAGCGTGAACGGGCTGCCGGAAAACCCGATCAGCGGCACGCTGCCGTCAAGCGCGCGACGTGCCTGGCTGACGGTATCGATTACATAACGCAGGTGAGTTGCGGGATCCGGCGCGGTTAAATCCCTGATTTCCCATTCCTCGCGTAGCGGGCGCTCGAATTTGGGTCCCTCACCTTCAGCGAAATACAAACCCAGGCCCATCGCGTCCGGAATGGTGAGAATATCGGAAAACACGATCGCCGCGTCGAGGGCATAACGCGCAAGCGGTTGCAGCGTGACCTCCGTCGCGAGGTCCGGGTTTTTGCATAGCCCCAGAAAATCGCCTGCGCGCGCGCGCGTCTGCCGGTATTCCGGCAAATAACGTCCTGCCTGCCGCATCAGCCAGACCGGCGTGTAGGGCGTGGGCTCGCGCAGCAGCGCACGGATGAGCGTATCGTTTTTTAGTTTGTGCATGCTAGGCAAAATCGGGGCCGGTAATTTTTCTTTTCAATTTGATACTCCCCCGCTTTGCTGCCGACTGCAAGTCGGCTCCGGTAGGGGTTTACGGGGGGTGCCGGAACGCCCCCTGTTCGTCTATGCAACCGGGTTCATCGGTGTGCCGCTTATCGCGGCAATACCGATGAATTCATCAAAAACTCGTCGACCGCGCGCGCGCACTGGCGTCCTTCGCGGATCGCCCATACTACGAGCGACTGGCCGCGGCGCATGTCGCCTGCCGCGAAAACCTTGGACCGTGTAGTCGCATAGCAGCCTGCGCCGTCGGTCGTTGCTTTTGCGTTGCCGCGCGCGTCCTTCTCGACGCCAAACGCCTCAAGCACCGACTGCACCGGTGACACAAAGCCCATGGCTAGCAGCACCAGATCAGCCTTCATCTCGAATTCCGAGCCCGGCACTTCCTGTATTTTTCCCTCTTTCAGCTCAATGCGCGCGGCAATCAATTTCTCCACCTTGCCGTTGTCGCCTTCCAGGCGCTTGGTTGCAACCGCCCAGTCGCGGTTGGCACCTTCCTCGTGCGACGACGAAGTGCGCAGCCGCTGCGGCCAGTACGGCCACACCGGGTTTTTATCCAGATCCGGCGGCATCGGCAGTAACTCGAATTGAGTCACCGACGCGGCGCCGTGGCGATTCGACGTCCCAACGCAGTCGGACCCGGTATCGCCGCCGCCGATAATGACGACGTGTTTACCTGCCGCCGATACATCGGCGACGTTTTTATCCCCCGCCACGCGGCGGTTTTGCAGCGGCAGAAAATCCATCGCGAAAAGAACTCCTTGAAGCTCGCGTCCGGGCACGGGCAGATCACGCGGTTGCTCGGCGCCACCGGCGAGTACGACCGCATCGAATTCGTCCGTAATGGTTGCGGCGTCCAGCATTGTTGCGACGCCATTCCCAATGCCCAGCGGCGCCGCGCCGACCACGTGATTGGTTTTGAACTCCACGCCCTCGGCGCGCATTTGTTCGAGGCGGCGGTCGATCAGCCGTTTTTCCAATTTGA
>JAYVME010000330.1:0-3891 GCA_043759115.1 Betaproteobacteria bacterium
CGACGGTGTAATGATCAGGATGCGGCGTTGGCGCTCCGCCCATTTCTGCGACAGCACCAGCCCCGCTTCGATGGTCTTGCCGAGACCCACTTCGTCCGCTAGCAGCGCGCCGCGCGATAGCGGCGAATTAAAGGCGAAGAGAGCAGCGTCCACCTGATGCGGATTGAGATCGACCCGCGCGCTCGCGACCGCACCCGCGAGCTTCTCAAGGCTGTCGGAAGAACACCGCTTGGTCAGCTCGTAGGCAAAGTACTTGGCGTGGTAGTCGGTTAGCTGCATTTATTGGTTCTTATGCAAACGCAGTGAGGCCGAGACTGTGCGACCTTCTGCCCTGCCTATGTTCGAACTGCGAAATACCGTCATCAAGTGCAGTAAATGGCGATTTTACTCCGCCTGCGTCTGGCTCGGTCGTTCTTGGCGGCTTCTTACCTAACGTAGACATGACATCATGAATAAGCGCGCATCGAGGCTCCTACTGTCAGCGCTGCTGACAGTTTTCAGCCTGAAACTTTATGACCGAGCACGTGGGAACTTCCAATTCAATTCCACAGTCACAGCGTCAACTGCGAGATGAATTTTTTTGAATTGCGATCTCACTCAGCATGCAATCGACAGAATATGTCAATGGACTGCGCTGGACTGCATTGAATTTTTCGTTGGCTGTGTCAGCCCGCATGATGCTCGTTACGCATCGACTCTTGCTCGCAAGAGCGCTCGAATCCGGACAGATCTCCTGACACGCCGGTGGAGCCGCAAGGCTTGGAGATGCTTGTAATCATCCGCCCCTCGGGGCGCTCAGTGCTGCGCATGACGCAATAGTTTGCGTCACTGCCGCAGTACATCGTATCGCGTCGGCGTAGCGATTTGCTATTGCTCGCGCGTCATCCTCGAACGGGGCTTGTTCTCCGTTCACAGTCCGTACGCTTGGCTTCTGCGAAACGCGTGTTTGCGCCAATTGCGCATTCACGCGTAAGGCTCGCGGGCAGACTCGTGTCGACAGTTCGCGGTGGTTTCGACCGTCGCGATCCCTGCGCCAGTTTCTGCCCGCGTCCCCGCGGCAATTCGTGCAGCAGCCAACTGATCTTGGGAGTCTGAAGGAATGGTGCGGCGGTATGCGCATCTTGCGCCGGCGCACTTGGCGCCGCATGCGGAGATCGTTGCAAATCTTCTCGGCGGCACAAGTGCGGCACAGCCAGACGACGAGGGTAAGCTAACTTCTTGAATTTTGGCGCGCCCGGCCCGATTCGAACGGGCGACCTTCGGCTTCGGAGACCGACACTCTATCCAGCTGAGCTACGGGCGCGGTGTAAGCACAGCACGAGGACTAGCATAGCCGTTTTCCCCCGTAGCGTCCAACCCGGCGACGCACTTCGGCGTTTTACGGTGCGGCGCGATTGCCGTTATAATGTGCGCCTTTCCAACGCCTTGCCGCAGGGAAACTCATGAGCGAAGTCCACCTCGAGGAACACTCCTCGCCGATCAAGACGCCGAAGCAACTCATCATCGTCATCCTGCTTTCGTTTCTGGTGCCGATCGGCCTCATCGTCATGCTGTCGCAACTGATAACCACCGGCATCAATCCCGGAAATCCCAATACCGCGATGAGCGATGAGGCGGTCGCCGCGCGGTTGAAGCCGGTCGGGCAGGTCGAAATCACCGACCCCAATGCGCTGAAAGTCGAGAAGTCGGGCAAGGAAGTCGTCGACGCCGTGTGCAGCGCGTGTCACGCCACAGGCGCGCTCAATGCGCCGAAGATCGGCGACAAGGCCGCGTGGGCTCCGCACGTCCGAACAGGGCTGGAATCGCTTACGCAAAACGCGATCAAGGGCGTGCGCCAGATGCCTGCGCGCGGCGGCAGTCCGGATCTGACCGACCTCGAAATCGCACGCGCGATTACCTACATGGCCAATCAGTCGGGTGCGAGTTTCAGGGAACCCGCGGCAAAACCGGCGGCGCCGGCAAAAGCGGATGCCAAGAGCCCAGCAAAGTAGAACGGCCCGCGGCCATGATCAAGGCGCAGACGAGTCTGCGCCTTTTTTATCCGCGCGCCACGCGCCGCATCGACACGCGAGAGAGGCTGCCATGAAAATATTGCACTGCGGATTTCTGCTCCTCGCGTGCGCGGCGTCCGTCGCCGTCGCGCAAAACTCCGCGCCGGATTATCCCGCCAAGTTCGTGCGCTTCATCGTTCCCTACGCGCCAGGCGGCAGTTCCGACGTGCTGGCGCGCACCCTCGCGCAGAAACTCGGCGTTTCGCTCGGCCAGACATTCGTGATCGACAACCGTCCCGGCGCCGGCAGCATGCTGGGCACCGACATCGCGGCCAAGGCCACGCCCGATGGTTACACGATCATTCTGTCGGACATGCCGCACACCATCAATCCGAGCATCTACGCGAAAGTGCCGTACGATCCGATCAGGGACTTCGCGCCGATCACGGTGATCGGCGTCTCGCCGATGTTTCTGTTCGTCAATCCGTCGGTCAAGGCGCAGAACATTAAAGAGTTCATCGCACTCGCGAAATCGCAACCGGGCAAGATCGCCATCGCATCCGGCGGCACCGGCGCGACTACGCATTTGATGGCCGAGCTCCTGCAAAGCCACGCCGGCATCCAATTGACGCACGTCCCGTACAAAGGCGCAGGTCCGGCGTTGACCGACGTTGTCGCCGGACAGATACCGGCGACCTTCACGTCGATGGCCACCGCCGCTCCCTTCGCGCAAGGCGGGCGCCTGCGCATCCTCGGCGTCACCAGCGCGAAGCGCCTGCCCGCATTCCCCGACGTGCCGACGTTCGAGGAAAGCGGTGTCGCCGGCATGGTGGTCGAACACTGGTGGGGCGTGATGGCGCCCGCCGGCGTGCCGAAACCGATCATCGATAAACTGCGCGGCGAAATCGTCAAGGCGGTGAATTCGGCCGATGTGCGTGAGCGCTTTGCGGTGCTGGCGGTGGAACCGCGCACGATTACGCCGCAACAATTCCAGGTACTGCTCGAATCCGACGTCAAACGCTGGGCGAAGGTCGTGAGGGATGCGGGCATCAAAATCGAGTGAGCGTCGCCGCGACCCCCGCGATACGCGACCATGACTGATGCGCAATTAGCGGCGGCGTTCGCGGCACTCGCCGCGGATGCAGAACTGCAGCGGGACTTCACCGCGCTCTGCGATTGCGGCGGCCGGCGCGCCGGGAGCGCGGCCGAACAAGCGGCGCTAACTCTCGTGCACGCGCGGCTCGCGGCCATTAACAGCGCCGCCATCATCGAGCCGGTCACCTATGCGGGCTGGCGCTGTTCCGCGGCGACACTGACCCTCGACGACGGCACCCCGCTCGCCTGCAATGCGCTGCTCGGTTCACTGTCAACACCGCCGGACGGCATTACCGCCGAGGTGGTCGATCTTGGCCGCGGCACTGACGCAGATTTCGCGCGCCACGCGCACGACCTCACGGGCCGCTTCGCGCTGGTGCGCCACGAGTACCCATTTTCCGCCATCCACGTGCATCGCCGCCGCAAATACGGCTGGGCCATGGAGCAGGGTGCTGCGGGTTTCATCATCGCCAATCCCTTGCGCGGCGCGGGCCCGCTCGCGGGCTCGTCGGGTCGCGGCGGCGCGGCCGGCATTCCGGCGGTCGCCACCGATTTTGCATCCGCCGCGCAACTTGCGGCGCGCGGCGCGCGGCGCACACGCGTGCATTTGAAAGTCGCCGGCGAAGATTACGCGGCGCACACCGGCGTCGTAATTCTGGATCTGCCCGGTCAAACCGATCAATGCATCGCGTTGAGCGCGCACGTCGACGGCCATGACCTCGCCGAAAGCGCGATGGACAACGCCACCGGCGTGGCGGTCGTGCTCGCCGTGGCGCGCGCCTTCGCGCCGCTGATTGCGGGCGCC
>JAYVME010000331.1:0-8899 GCA_043759115.1 Betaproteobacteria bacterium
TGGTGGTGTTGTCGACTTCGCTGTTCGTCGTGGACCAACGGCAGAAGGCGATCGTGTTCCGCTTCGGCGAGGTCGTGCGGGTAATCAATGAACCCGGACTATTTGCCAAGGTGCCGCTGGTGGACAACGTGCGTTACTTCGACGGCCGCCTGTTGACGATCGAAGGCGCGGAGCCCGAGCGTTTTCTCACGAACGAGAAAAAGAACGTGCTGGTCGATCTGTTCGTGAAGTGGCAGATTTCGGATGTGCGGCTCTACTACATCAGCGTGAACGGCGACGAGGCGCGCGCGCAGATTCGTCTTCTGCAGACGATCAACGATGGTTTGCGCGCGGAATTCGGCAGCCGCTCGGTGCACGATGTGGTGTCCGGCGAGCGCAATACCATCATGGAAGATATGCGCGTGAAGGCCAACAAGGATGCGGTGAAGATCGGCGTCGAAGTGCGCGACGTGCGTTTGAAGCGCGTCGACCTGCCGCAGGAAGTGAGTGAATCGGTCTACGGCCGCATGCGCGCCGAGCGCACGCAGGTCGCGAACAAATTGCGCTCGACGGGCGCCGCGGAATCCGAGACGATACGCGCCGAAGCGGACAAGCAACGGGAAGTGACGCTCGCGCAGGCCTATCGCTACGCCCAGAATACGAAGGGCGAGGGCGATGCCAAAGCGGCGGCGATTTATGCGCGCGCCTACGAGCAGAACCCGGAGTTTTACGCGTTCTACCGCAGCCTCGAGGCTTATAAGCAGAGCTTCAAGAACAAGAGCGATGTCATGGTGCTCGAACCGAATTCGGAGTTCTTCAAGTACCTCAAAAACAGCAAGCCGTCAAAATAGCGCTGGCAAGGGCGGGGCGTGGGCATTTATTTCCTGACCGCGCTCGCGCTGATGCTGATCATCGAAGGCGTGCTGCCATTTCTGGCGCCCGCCCTGTGGCGCGAGACCTTTCGCCGTCTCACTGAAATGTCCGACGTCCAGTTGCGTTTTATCGGTCTCACGTCAATGCTTGCCGGTTTGCTGCTGCTGCTTTTCATGCCGCGCTAACGTGGCGCGTGCCCCTAGGACGCGGCTGCATTCGCGTGTATGCTTCGCAGTTGTTTTTTGTAACGTCTTGACTAACCATGCGTAAATGGCTGCTGCCTGAATATATCGAGGACATCCTGCCGGAGCCGGCGCGTCGCCTTGAAGCGCTGCGCCGGGCCATGCTCGACCTCTTCGCGCTGCATGGCTATCAACTGGTGCTGCCGCCGATGCTCGAGTATGTGGAGTCGCTGCTGACCGGCACCGGACACGATCTTGATTTGCGGATGTTCAAGCTCGTCGACCAGTTGTCGGGGCGCATGCTCGGCGTGCGCGCCGATATTACGCCGCAGGTGGCGCGCATCGATGCGCACCTCATGAACCGCAAAGGTGTGAACCGGCTGTGCTACGCGGGCAGCGTATTGCACACGCTGCCGGCCGGGCTCAATCGCACGCGCGAACCCTTGCAGATAGGCGCCGAAATTTACGGGCATGCGGGTATCGAGAGCGACCTTGAGGTGCAGCGCTTGATGCTGGACGCGCTGCGGCTCGCCGGCATTGCAAAGTTGCAGCTCGATATCGGGCATGTCGCGGTTTTTCGCACGCTGGTCGGCAAAGCCCGCGTCGCCCCGGACAAGGAGTCCGAATTGTTTCGCGCGGTGCAGGCGAAGGATGTGCCGGCTCTGTCACGGCTGGTGCGCAAGCTCGATAAGAAGCTCGGCGCGGCACTGCAGGCATTGCCTGAGCTTGCCGGCGGCGTCGAGGTGCTGGCGCGGGCAAAGCAGGTGCTGCCGGATTACAGCCAGATCAGACAAGCGCTCGCGCAATTGCGGGTGTTTGCCGCATCGATCCAGGACGCGGGGACGGAGATTTGTTTCGATCTTGGCGAATTGCGCGGTCTGCACTATCACAGCGGCGTGGTGTTTGCCGTGTATGCGGACGGTTGGTCGAACGCGCTCGCGCTCGGCGGCCGTTATGATGAGGTCGGCAAGGCATTTGGCCGGGCGCGGCCGGCGACCGGGTTCAGCATGGATTTGCGCGAGATCGCGGCGAACGCGCCGCCGGTTGAACGGCGCGATGCGGTGCTCGCACCCTATCTGCCGCAGGAAGCCGCCTTGCAGCGGCGCATTGAAGTGTTGCGCAAAGCGGGCGAGGTCGTGATCGTCGATCTGCCCGGACATGACAAGGCGCGCGAGGAACTCGGCTGCAATCGCAAGCTCGCCTTGCGTAACGGCAAATGGATAGTTGAAAAGTCGTAGCGCGGCGGATGCCGGCGACGCGTTAACCGTTGTAACGGATGGATTGAGCGTAGAGAGAGCAATGGCAAAAAACGTAGTGGTAATCGGCAGCCAGTGGGGCGACGAAGGCAAGGGCAAGATCGTCGACTGGCTGACGGATCATGCGCAGGGCGTGGTGCGTTTTCAGGGCGGCCACAACGCCGGGCATACCCTCGTGATCGGCGGCAAAAAAACCGTTTTGCGCCTCATTCCCTCGGGCATCCTGCGCGCGGGTGTGGCATGTTACATCGGCAATGGCGTCGTGCTATCGCCGGAATCTTTGCTGAAAGAAATCGGCGAACTCGAGAGCGCGGGCGTGGATGTCACAGGCCGGCTGCGCATCAGCGACGCGTGTCCGCTGATCCTGCCGCACCACGTCGCAATCGATCATGCGCGCGAAGCGGCCAAGGGCGCGGGAAAGATCGGCACCACCGGGCGCGGGATCGGGCCGGCCTACGAAGACAAGGTGGCGCGGCGCGCAATCCGTTTGCAGGATCTCATGCATCGCGAGCGCTTTGCCGCCAAGCTGGGCGAGGTGCTCGATTATCACAACTTCGTGCTCAAGAATTATTTTCACGCGGCGATCGTTGATTTTCAGAAAACGCTCGACGCCACGCTCGCACTCGCCGATCGCATCAAGCCGATGATGGCCGACGTGCCGCGCCTGCTTTATGAGGCGCAGAAAGCCGGCCAGAACCTGCTCTTCGAAGGCGCGCAGGGCACGCTGCTTGACGTCGATCACGGCACCTACCCGTTCGTGACATCGAGTAATTGCGTCGCCGGCGCCGCGTGCGCGGGGGCGGGCGTCGGTCCCAACCTGCTGCACTACGTACTCGGCATCACCAAGGCCTATACGACGCGGGTCGGCTCCGGGCCGTTTCCGACGGAACTCGAGGATGATATCGGCAGGCATCTGGCCGAACGCGGTAAGGAATTTGGTTCAGTGACCGGACGGCCGCGGCGCTGCGGCTGGTTCGATGCGGCAGCGTTGAAGCGCTCGATCCAGATTAACGGCATTTCCGGACTGTGCGTGACCAAGCTTGACGTGCTCGATGGCGTCGAGACGCTGCAGCTTGGCGTCGGCTACCTGCTTGACGGTGAGCGGCGGGATCTGTTGCCGTCGGGCGCCGAGGCACTGGCGGAATGCGCACCGATCTACGAGGAAATCCCCGGCTGGTCGGGCAGTACCGTGGGGCTGACGCGCTATGCGCAGTTACCGCGGGAGGCGCGGCATTATTTGCGGCGCATCGAAGAGATATGTGAAGTGCCGGTCGACATGATTTCGACCGGGGCCGAGCGCACCGAGACCATCGTGCGGCGGCATCCGTTTGAATAGTGCAGGATTGAGGACCGAGGATTGAGGATTGAGGACTGAGTACAGATCGAGGACGGGCAGCAATTTGTTTGCTCGATCCTCAATCCTCGATCCTCAAAATCTGGTGCCCAGGAAGGGACTCGAACCCCCACAGTGTCGCCACCGCATGGACCTGAACCATGTGCGTCTACCAATTCCGCCACCTGGGCTAGCAAGGCGGGCAAATTTAATCATTAAAGGCTCTTTTGTCAAATGAAAACGCGAAAATCTCGCTCGCTCGCGCACGCTGATTCGCGGCCGCCGAGCAACGCAGCGGCACCGCGCGCGGCACGCAGCGCAAAACAACCTAAATCCGCACATGGCCCGCAACCCGCGCATTCCGCCGGGCGCGGCAGCGATCCCTTTCACGCGCGCGAAAGCGGCAACTATGCCGAGCCGGTACCGAGCCGCGAGATGATACTCGAGACGCTCAATGCGCAAGGCGTGCCGATCAGCAATGCACAACTCGAAAAACTACTCGGCATCACCGAGAGCGAACGCGAGGGCTTCGAGCGCCGGGTCTCCGCTATGCAGCGTGACGGCCAGATCATGCGCAACCGGCGCGACGCGATTTGCGTGGTCAGCAAACTCGATCTGATTACCGGCAAGGTTCAGGGGCATCCGGACGGTTTTGGTTTTCTCGTGCGTGACGATAGCGGTCCCGACATGTTTCTCGGTCCGCACGAGATGCACAAGATCCTGCACGGCGACCGCGTTGCGGCGCGTGAGATCGGACTCGATCGCCGCGGCCGGCCCGAAGCGAAGATCGTCGAAGTGCTCGAGCACGTCAATCACCGCGTGGTCGGACGCCTGCATAACGAGCGTGGGGTCATGTTCGTGGTGGCCGAGAACAGGCGTATCAGCCAGGAGCTGCTGGTGCCGCCGGGCGACGCGCTGAATGCCCAGCCGGGACAGGTTGTCGTCGCGGAAATCATTGCGCAACCAGCCCGCCACGCGCAGCCGATCGCACGCGTGGTCGAGATTCTCGGTAACTACGCGGATCCCGGCATGGAAATCGAAATTGCCCTGCGCAAGCACGATTTGCCCTACGAGTTTCCGCGTGCCGTGGAGAAGGCGTGTGCCGGCTTCAGCGGCAAAGTGACCGCGCAGGACATGGCCGGTCGCGAGGATGTCCGCAAGTTGCCGCTGGTAACCATCGACGGCGAAACCGCGCGGGACTTTGACGATGCGGTCTATTGTGAGCCGCGTGGCAAAGGTTTTCGCTTGCTGGTGGCGATTGCTGACGTCAGCCACTACGTCGCACACGGCGATGCCTTGGATCGCGAGGCGCTTAACCGCGGCAACTCGGTCTATTTCCCGCGCCGCGTGATTCCGAT
Source organism: Betaproteobacteria bacterium (assembly GCA_043759115.1). GTDB lineage: Bacteria > Pseudomonadota > Gammaproteobacteria > Burkholderiales > SG8-41 > PALSA-1004. The sequence continues at coordinate 4,982 of JAYVME010000331.1, forward strand.
GTTGCCGGAAGTGTTGTCAAACGGGCTGTGTTCGCTCAATCCCGCCGTCGATCGTTTGTGCATGGTGTGCGACATGAATATCGACGCTCACGGCGACGTCACGGATTACCGGTTCTATCCGGCGGTGATGTGGTCGCACGCGCGGTTTACCTATACGGTGGTGGCCGACATACTGGCGGCCCCGCAGGGGGCGGCGGCGAAGGAGCATCGCGCGCTGGTGCCGCATCTGACCGATCTTTACCGGCTTTATCAGGTATTAGTCAAATCGCGCGCGAAGCGCGGCGCGATCGACTTCGAAACCATCGAGACGCAGATGATCTTCGACGCGCAGGGCAAGGTCGAGCGTATCGTTCCGGTGCAGCGCAACGACGCACATCGCATCATTGAAGAATGCATGCTGGCGGCCAACGTGTGTGCATCCGACATTCTGCGCCGCCGCGAGCAACCCGCTCTCTATCGCGTGCACCAGGGGCCGACGCCGGAAAGATTGCTCGGGCTGCGTGAATTCCTGAAAGGCTTCGGGCTGGAACTCGGCGGCGGCGATACGCCGCACGCCAACGACTACGCGAAAGTGCTAGAGCGCGTTAAAGGGCGCCCCGACGCGCAACTCCTGCAGACCGCGATGCTGCGTTCGCTGCGCCAGGCGGTTTACAGTCCGGAAAACCTTGGGCACTTCGGGCTTGCTTACGAGGCCTACACGCACTTCACGTCGCCGATTCGCCGTTATCCGGATTTGTTGATACACCGCGCCATCAAAGCGGTCTTGCTTAAGCAGCGTTATGAGCCCGGTAACTGGCAGGAACTCGGCATGCAATGCTCGCAAACCGAGCGCCGGGCGGATGAAGCTACGCGCGACGTCGAGGCGTGGCTGAAGTGCTATTACATGCGCGACCGCGTCGGTGATGTTTTCGACGGCACCATCAGCTCAGCGGTTGCATTTGGCATATTCGTCGCGCTGGACGATGTTTATGTCGAAGGCCTGGTGCATGTATCCGATCTGGGCAGCGATTATTTTCACTTTGACGCAGCCAAGCATCAGTTGATCGGCGAGCGTACTGCCAAGCGTTACCGGTTGGGTGATCGCGTCAAGGTGCGGCTGGTGCGGGTGGACATCGAATCGAGCAAAATTGATTTCGTGCTGGAAGAAAGCGGTGCCGCCAAATCATCCCGCCCGGCGATGAAAGCGAGGCGAAAATAATGCCGCACATTGTCGGCGGCAACTTCCCCTCGTATCGGACGCCCCGCTTTTCGCGCGTGCCACATGGCTGACGGGCACATCGTTTACGGCTTTCATGCGGTGATCAGCCGCCTGCGTCAACATGCCGCGAGTGTGCAGGAGATCTATCTTGACGCCACCCGCAACGACGCGCGCGCGCAGGATCTGATCAAACTCGCTGAGGGCCACGCCGTGCGCATCATGACGGTGGATGCCAAGCGCCTCGACGGATTAACGGGCCATGCGCGTCACCAGGGGGTCGCTGCGCGCGTCGTCGCGATGCAACTGAAACACGATCTCAATGACGTGCTTGAAAGCATCAGCGGCCCTGCACTGCTGCTCGTGCTCGATGGCGTGCAGGACCCGCACAATTTGGGTGCTTGTTTGCGTGTCGCCGACGCATTTGGCGTGCACGCGGTGATCGCTCCTAAAGATCGCGCCGTGGGAATTACGCCGGTGGTGTCCAAGGTTGCGAGCGGCGCCGCTGAAACCGTTCCCTACATCTCGGTTACCAATTTGGCACGAACGTTGCGTGAACTCAAGGATCTTGGTATCTGGATTGTGGGTGCCGACGAGAACGGCGCTACGGGCCTGTATGACGCGAAACTCGTTGGCGCCATGGCGTGGGTCTTCGGCGCGGAGGGCGAGGGAATGCGGCGGCTCACGCGTGAGCATTGCGACGAACTCGTGCGTATCCCGATGAGCGGCAGCGTGGAGAGTCTAAACGTCTCGGTCGCGAGTGGCGTATGCCTTGGGGAAACGATCCGGCAGCGTCGCGTAAGTGGTTGAATATTATGACTCTGTCATGACAGTGCTGGCTGCGGATACTACTTAGGAGCTTCTTGATAGATGCGAACTAATGCAGTTAAAACTATGATATAACGATAAAAATTCGACTTCCTACCGGGGATCGTATTGCGCCTCGTAGTACCTTCAATCGAATTCCGGCCTGAGCATAGGCTGACACGCGCAGTTGTGCCGATACTGCTTGTCGCCTGCGCGGTTATCGGTATTTGCCCCGTCACGACCATTCGCGCCCAGCAACCGGAAGCCGCGGCGCCGGCATTGCGGTTTGATATCACCCGCTACGAAATCAAAGGCAACACCCTACTCAAAGCCGCCGATATCGCACATATTGTGGCGCCCTACACCGGCAAGCAAAAGGATTTCTCCGACATTCAGCGTGCATTGGAAGCGCTCGAGATCGCTTATCGCGATCTGGGTTATGGCACCGTGCAAGTACTGCTGCCGGAGCAGAACATTGCGAGCGGTGTTGTCCTGTTGAACGTCATCGAACCGCGCGTCGGAAAAATAGAAATTGGCGGCGCGAAACGCAACGATCCCGCCAACATCCGGCGCAGCATGCCGGCATTGCGCGAAGGCGAGATTCCAAACTCCAAGGAGATCGCGCGTAATTTGCTGCTCGCCAATGAAAACCCGGCGCGGCAACTGACCGTGCTCATGCGCGCAGGCGAAAGCGACGACAAGGTGGACGCCACGATCAAGGTGACGGAGGACAAAGCGTGGAAAGCGAGTGTATCGTTCGATAACACCGGCAATCCCGCCACTGGCGACTACCGGGTGAGCAGCGGGTTCCAGCACGCCAATGTATTCAATCGCGATCACGTGGCGACGTTCCAATACATCACGTCGCCCAATCACCTGGCGGATGTACAGGTCTACGGTTTCGGTTATCGCATTCCGCTCTACAGCCTCGGCAGTTCCATCGAGTTTGCCGGCGGTTATTCCAACGTAAATTCCGGCAATCTGGCCGGACTATTCTCGGTCGCCGGCAGCGGCACGGTCGCCGCGCTGCGTTACAACCATTACCTGCCCAAGCTCGGCGATTACGAACAAAAGCTCGTCTACGGGATCGACTACAAGGCCTTCCAGAATCAGGTCATCAGCAGCGGCGTCAGCCTGGTGCCCGACATCACGGTGCACCCGGCGAGCGTGACCTACTACGGAACGTTGCGGGGCGACGGCAGCGAGGCGGGTTTTTACGTCAATTACACGCAGAACTTTTTCGCCGGCGGCAACGATGGCGCTGACACGGACTTCAAGGCGTCGCGCTTCGACGCGAAGGCCGGATATCGCGTCTATCGGTATGGCGCCAACTATAGCCGCGCGTTTACGAACGAGTGGCAGACGCGTTTTCAGATGACCGGTCAATACACCGACGACGCGCTGGTCGCGGGTGAGCAGTTCGGCATCGGGGGTGCTGAAAATCTGCGCGGCTTCCTTGAACGCGAAGTCGCGAATGACCGCGGCTACCGTGCGAATGCGGAGCTCTACACGCCCAACCTCGCCGCCAAATTGGGCTGGACCAGCGTGCAGTCGCGCGTGCTCGGGTTTGTCGACTGGGGCAGGGTAAGCCGCACCGCCGCGCAGCCCGGTGAATCGCACCAGCAATCGCTGGCCAGCGCGGGCGTGGGCATGCGCTTCACGGCGGGCACCCATTTCACGATGCGTACCGACTATGCATGGGTCATCGACGCCGGCGGCGGCCAGAACAAAAACCACACCCGTTTGCATTTCAGCCTGTCCCTGCTCTTTTGATCGATACGCAGGCGTAGCTGCGGAAGCTACGGCATTGCTCCCGTACTGTCGAGGGGCATCCTGGCGGGAAATTAGCGCTCTGCGCAGGGCGGGTGAAGGGCCTCGGGCGGACTGGCGCGTAGGGGCGGCAAACTGCGCCTACC
>JAYVME010000332.1:0-3880 GCA_043759115.1 Betaproteobacteria bacterium
CCACAGCCGGAGTTGGAGAAACTCATCCGGTATATCGCGCAAAATGATGGACACCTCTCCAGGAACAAGCGGGGACAGTTCCCCCTCATTGGCGACGAAGACATTACGCGCGCGGAAAAACAGGTCGGCGAAGCGTTTGCCACTTACTGGCAACGCCCGCGCCCGAAGAAAGAAAAAGAAGTATCGTCCCGCGCTTCATAGTCTGACGAGCTTCGTCCGAATTGTTGGACGGTCTTTCGAATTGCGGACCAAAATACGCGCGGCTAATGGCTGGGTGGCCACTGCCGGGCACTATGGAGTACGCGCAGGATCTCGATCTCGCCTCGTACGATCCGGTACACTACGATGTAGTTTGGATGCACGACCATTTCGCGGGTACCTCTGACACGACCGACACGATAGAGCTTCGGCTGATTCGGCAACGCGGTGACCCGTCGATCAATCTCATCGCCCAGATCTATCGCGGCAACCGGATCATCTTGCGCGATGTAGTCGATGATCCCGTCGCGGTCGGCCTCGGCAGCGGGCCGCCAGCGAACCTTCAAACCTTGGCCCCATGGACGCCTTTAGCTTTCTTCACAAGCCGGGCCCGCTGTTTCGCCCAGCGCGCAGAGACCTCTTCGTTCGGCATACCCGGCCGCGGATCATCGAGCGCCACCTGCACTTGACCGCGGAACCACTTGTCGTAGGCCGCAGCTTCGTGCGCGTGCTTCAGCGCCTCGGCGCGATCTGGCCGTGCCCGCCGCGCGCGCTCCGGGTCGTAGTCAACAACGTCAACATCGAAGCGCGGAATGCCGATCCCCCTGAGGTAAACCGCGACGGTCTCCAACCTGGAAAATAGCCGCACCTTGCCGCGCTGCGCGGCGAGCGGTCGGGCAGTCTTGCCGCAGGTAACGATGACCCCCCAACCTCCTGCTTGACTAACCACACGTGCCGCCCGCACGGCGCCCGACTCGACCAGTTTCACCAGTGTTCTGTGATCTATCGCGTCGTCGGCCATGATTCTTCCGCCTTCAGTGTGGTAGACGTCCCAAGGCACAGTCTAATCACTTTATTATTAAGTGACAAGCGCCTGCTTGACCCTCTTTCGCGTATTTTGGTGTCCATCATGTTCATCCTGTAAATCCTGTCTGAATCACTTTCTCGCTGGTCTAGGACTGTTGGGATTCGCGGCGCGGCGCAGGAAACTGCAGCCCGCATCATCCCAGCTGTAGATCCGTCTCACGGGCCCTCCGCCGGCGTGATTTCAGCGCCGATGCGATCGATGATCAGTCGGTAGTGCTCGGGCCGGCGGTGCGCTGCAAAGTTGAACATCGTGCGCTTGAGATCGGCGGCAAGGTCGATGTCCGCGTTGAAACAGATCACCTCATCTTCCTCGCTCGTCGATTTCGCCGCAATCTCGCCAGTCGGCGCAACGATCAGTGAGTGTCCGAACATGCGATTGCCATCCTCAAAACCGCATTTCGCCGTTTCGATGAGCCAGGTCGCGTTCTGAAAAGCCATCGACTGCGCCATGATGAGATGATGATGCACACGGAGCGCCGGGGGTTCCGGATAGCTCAGGTTTTCGCTCGGCGTGTTGAAGCCGAGCGCAACGATCTCGGCACCCTGCAGCGCAAGCACGCGGAATGCCTCGGGCCAGCGCCGGTCATTGCAGATCAGCATGCCGGTGATCGTGTCCATGAAACGCCAGACGCGAAACCCCAGGTTGCCCACTTCGAAGTATTTTTTTTCCAGGTGCTGGAGGGCGGCTTCCGGCTTGTGGTCGGCGTGGCCAGGCAGATGGATTTTGCGGTACTTTCCCCCAATCGAACCGTCCGGCCCGACCAGGATCGCGGTGTTGAAGCGGCGCGTGCGCCGCTCCTCCTGCACTAACTCCGCATACCCGATATAGAAGCCCACGCCGAGTTTCTTTGCTTCGTCGAAGAGCGGTTGTGTCTCGACGGAAGGTATCGTGAATTCGAAGAACCTGCGGTCAACTTCGGCCTGCTCTGCGTACCAATAGCGCGGGAAAAATGTCGTGAGCGCGAGTTCGGGAAACACCACGAACCTCGCCCCCATGCCGTGTGCCTCGCGCAGCAAGTGCACGAGCCGCTGCGTAGCCGAGGTTCGCGTGTCGGAGAGGTGTAGCGGCCCAAGCTGTGCCGCCGCAATTCGCAAGTGTCGGGACATACGCGCCTCAGAGTTAAAACGGATTCTCGGGGCCGCTGCTTCCTGCAAAAAGACGCACGGCTGAATGTCGATTGCCCAAGCGTAATCCTGGCGATTCGGTGATGTTGATTTTCCTCAGGCTGGTACCGAACCCATAGTCGACGCCAACCTGAAAAACTGCCATGATATGGCATAGTTGCGGGCCAGATCAATCACCCTAAACTTTCCCCGCCGGATTACAATCCACTCCGCGTCGTACGCTTTGACAACGCCGGCAACCAGCGTCAAATTGCGTACGGTTACGTGGAAACTTCCTGTTCCTGGTTTGAGGAGACGACATGAATCGCATCGCTCTGTTCGTGGTTATGCTCGCGTTCGCCGGTGCGGCGAACGCCCAGCAGAACCCTACGCCGCCCTCAGGACAAGCGTATCCGAATCGGCCGCTGCGGTTGATCATCCCGTGGCCGCCCGGGCAGGCAACGGACCTGGCCGGGCGTGTGCTCGCGCAGAAGCTGTCGGAACTGTGGGGCCAGCAGGTGGTGGCGGATAACCGCGCGGGCGCCGGCGGGATGATAGGCACCGACGTAGTCGCCAAGGCCGCGCCCGATGGCTACACCATCCTCGCCGCGTCGAGCGGGCCGGTCACCGTCAACCCGCTCCTGCAGAAGTCGCCCTACAACGTCGATCGGGACCTTGCGCCAGTGGCAAATATCGGCCTGTCTCCGTACCTGCTGGTGGCCAACCCGCAGTTTCCGGCGGCGAACGTGAGGGAATTCGTCTTACTGGTGAAGACGAACCCCGGCAAGTACAGTTTTGCCTCCTCGGGCACTGGCGCCACCGCGCACCTGATTGCCGAGTGGTTCAACAACTTGTCCGGGTTGCAGGTGACGCATGTGCCATACAAGGGCAGCGCGCCCGCCCTCACCGACGTCATCGGCGGCCAGATCGCCTATGCGATCGAGACGGCGGCCGCGACCATGCCGCACGTCAAGTCCGGGCGCCTCAAAGCCTACGGTGTCTCGCTCGCCAAAGGCAGTGCGTTGGCGCCGGGCATCGAACCCCTCGCAACGGCCGCCAACCTGCCGGGCTTCGATGTCGGGGCTTGGCTCGGCGTAATGGTCCCCGCGGGCACGCCGAAGCCGATCGTGGACCGCATCTCGGCCGCGGTGGAAACCGCCATGCAGTCCGCGGACGTGCGCGAACGCATCGCCGGGATCGGCGTCGAGGTCGATTACCGGCGCACCGATGAATTCGCGCGCTATCTGAAGGAACAGCAGACGCGTTTCGCCGACATCATCAAGAAGGGCAACATCAAGATCGATTGAGCGCGCGCCGCAACGCATTATCGCGGCCCGACCGGCGTCAGGCACGGGTGCGGGCCGTCGGCGAGCGCATAGCGGGACTGTATCTGGCCGCGCACTTCCCTGCGGCTGACTTTGCCCTGTGCATTGCGCGGCAGTGCCTCGACCGCGATCCACAGCCGCGGCCGCTTATGTGTGGACAGCGACGCCACGCGGCGCTCCGCCTCGGCCTGCCAGAGCTCGCCGGCCCTTTCCGCAACCGCGACGATAACCTCGCCCCAGTATTCCGACGGCAGCGTCGCAATGCAGATCTCGCCACATCCGGGAAGCCCGCTTAATGCCGCCTCGATTTCGCCGGGTATGACCTTGTAGCCTCCGCTCTTGATGACGTCCGCGAGACGCCCTTCGAGCCACAGCCGTCCGCGTTG
>JAYVME010000333.1:0-3878 GCA_043759115.1 Betaproteobacteria bacterium
TATGCGGCACCGCGAAATCTTCGCGCAGATTGAAATAGAGCGCCGCGATGACGGCTTCGATATCGTGCGCGGCAACCAGCGCGAGCGTGAGGCGGTGCAATTTTTCACCGATCGCGTCATTCTGCTCGCCGAATACGATCAGCTCGCGCAGCTTGTCTTCGAGCAGTCTGCTCTTCTCGCGCAGCGTCAGTATCTGGCGCTCGCTGATCGGAATCGCGCGGCCGCCATGCGGATGCGGGATCATGATCGTCGCCAGAAACTCCGCCTGCTCTTCGAAAAACTCGGGATGCTGCTTCAAATAATTAACGACCGCGTCGGGTGTCATAGTCCGGCCCTTGTTATTAAACCTTCTTCTAAAGCGATTATCCGCCGATAGACGCCGATTAACGCCGATGACGAGAGAAAAAACGAATGTGAAAATTTACGTGAATTACCCGAATCCCGATCCCGTTCATTGTCTTCCATCTCGATCTTATCGGCGTTCATCGGCGTTCATCGGCGGTTGCAATTGGATTTTGACGTTCACAGATCCAACTCGCCAGAGAAAACGGTAACAGCCGGGCCGGTCATCAGCACCGGTTTGCCCTCGCCCTCCCATGATATACCGAGGTCGCCGCCGCGCGTAGTCACGGTCACGCGTCCGTCGAGCAATTTCCTTTGGATGCCGGCGACCACCGCCGCGCACGCACCGCTGCCGCAGGCGAGCGTTTCGCCGGCACCGCGCTCGTATACGCGCAGCTTGATGCGGCCGCGATCGACAACCTGCAGGTAGCCGGCATTCACGCGCTCTGGGAAACGCGCATGAGCTTCGATTGCGGGCCCCTCGCTCAGCACGGGCGCGGCGTCAACGTCGGCCACCACCTGCACCGCGTGCGGATTGCCCATCGACAGCGCGCTGATCTCGACCGTTCTGCCGCCGACTTCGAGCGGATAGGTCGGCACGCGGCGCTCCGCCTGAAACGGAATGCGCGCGGGATCGAATTCCGGCACACCCATGTCGACCGTAACCTGGCCATCCGCCTCCAGCCGCGGCACGATTACTCCGCCAAGCGTGCCGACGCGGATTTCGTTTTTGTCGGTGAGGCCCTGATCGCGCACGAAGCGCACGAAGCAGCGCGCACCGTTACCGCATTGCCCGACCTCGCCGCCGTCGGCGTTGAAAATGCGGTAATAAAAATCGGTGCCGGGCGCGCGCGCCTTTTCGACTTGCAGAATCTGATCGCAGCCGACGCCGAAATGACGGTCGGCGATGCGGCGCAACTCGTCGCGGGAGAGCGCGAGCGGTGCGCGCGTCGCGTCAAGCACGACGAAGTCGTTGCCCAGCCCGTGCATTTTGGTGAATTTCAGGCGCATTCTTTGCGGTAATCCCGGTAGATGCAGCGATCCATGATAACCGTGATTCCGGCGCCGCGCGCTGCCTGCCCCGGATTCTCAAACATTCTTCGTCATCAGGTAATCGTCCATCACAAAACCGCCGCCGATGTCCTTGACGACCGCGTCGGCGATGCGAAATCCGTTTTTTTCGTAAGTGGCAAGCGCATTGCGATTGAGCTTGTTCACCGCCAGCACGAGCGTTGCGCAGCCATATGCGCGCGCGATTGCTGCGGCGCGGTCAAGCAGCATGCCGCCGTAGCCCCTGCGTTGATGGTCGGGGTGTACATACAGCTTATCGAGCTTCATTTCGCCTGCGTTTGCGGTCAGGAAATAGGCGGCAAAACCGGTCATGCGGTCGTTGACCAGCAACTGGTCCCACCATAAATCACCGCGCTGCAATTCGTCCCGCACCACCGCCGGGTTATAGCGCTCGGCCAGCATGTATTCTATCTGTGCCGCGCTGATGATGGCGGGATAATGCGCGCGCCAGATTTCAGCGGCGAGCGCGCACAGGCGCTCAACGTCCGCTATAGTCAGTGACGTAATTCGCACCGTGGGCAGCGTCTTATCCTTCATCCTTCATCCTTCATAGGGACCCCGCTCCCCCGCCGGCCGCGTCTTGAAGCGCTTGTGCAGCCAGTAATACTGCTCGGGCATTTCGCGCACGCGCTCCTCGATGAATGCGTTCATGCGCCGCGCGTCGGCGGCGAGGTCGCCGCTCGGAAAATCGCGCCACGCCGGATACAGCTTGACCACATAGCCCGCGCTGCCCGGCAACTGGCGCGTGACGCATGGCACGATCACCGCACCCGCCAAGCCGGCAATGCGCGACAAGCCCGTGATGGTCGCCGCCGGCACGCCGAAAAACGGCGCGAATACCGAGTCGCGCGCGCCAAGATCCATGTCGGGCAGATAATAAAACGGTTCGCTGTTTTTCAACGACTTGATCATCGGACGGATGCCGTCCTGGCGCGCGAACAAAGTCGTCTGCCCGAACCGCGTGCGGCCGTGGATGAAGATTTCATCGGCGGCCGCGCTTTTCTGGCGGCTGTAGACCGAATTGAGCCGGAATTCGGCGGCCAGCCGGATACCGCCCATATCGAGGCCGATGAAATGCGGCGCCAGCAATATGACCGGTTTATCCTTGATGCCGCGCCAGTGCTCAAGACCCTCGACCCGCACCAACGCGCACACGTCTTCTTTCGTTCCCCACCACAGAATGCCGTGCTCAAGCAGGCTGCGCGCGAAAACGCGGAAATGCGTGCGCGCCAGCCGCCGGCGCTCACTGTCCTGCAACTCCGGAAAGCACAACCGCAGGTTCGTCAGCACGACCTTGCGCCGCGCGCGCGCCAGCGCATAGAGCAGCGTGCCGAGCGCCGCGCCCAGGCGCGAGAGCACCGCGAGCGGCAGCAAGTTCATGAGCCGGATCAGCGCGAGGCCGAGCCTTATCATCATGCGCCGCCGGCGCGGCGCATTAATAGGCGCTGCAATGTGTTCAATTCGGAATGCCAACCATATTTTGATATAATGCGCGGCTCTATCACTTTGAGCCGGCCGCAAACAATGAGCGATTTTCTGTTTACCTCTGAATCGGTGTCCGAAGGCCATCCCGACAAGGTCGCGGACCAGATTTCCGACGCCGTTCTCGACGCTATCTTAGCCCAGGACAAACACGGCCGTGTGGCCGCTGAAACGCTGGTCGCCACCGGACTCGTCGTGATGGCCGGCCAGATCACCACCAGCGCCAAGGTCAACTACAGCGAAATCGCGCGCGACATCATCAAGCGCATCGGCTATGACGACTCGTCGATCGGCTTCGATTATCGCAGTTGCGCGGTGTTGACCGCCTACGACGCGCAATCGGTCGACATCGCGCAGGGCGTCGATGAAGGCAAGGGGCTCGATCTCGATCAGGGCGCCGGCGATCAGGGCCTGATGTACGGTTTCGCGTGCGACGAGACGCCGCAACTGATGCCGGTGCCGATTTACTACTCGCACCGCCTGATGGAACGCCATGGCGAACTGCGCAAGGACGGCCGGCTGCCGTGGCTGCGGCCCGATGCCAAGTCGCAGGTCACCGTGCGCTACGTCGACGGCAAGCCGACCCAGGTCGAGACCGTCGTGGTCTCGACTCAGCACCACCCGGACGTCACCCACGAGCAGATCGAGGAAGCGGTGATCGAGGAAATCGTCAAACCGGTGTTTCCGAAAAACATGCTGCGAGCCGACACCAAGTACCTGATCAATCCGACCGGGCGTTTCGTGATCGGCGGGCCGCTCGGCGACACCGGCCTGACCGGTCGCAAGATCATCGTCGATACCTACGGCGGCTATTCGCGTCACGGCGGCGGCGCGTTCTCCGGCAAGGACCCGTCCAAGGTCGACCGCTCGGGCGCGTACGCCGCGCGCCACGTCGCAAAAAACATCGTCGCTGCGGGCCTCGCCAAAAAATGCGAAGTGCAGGTCGCGTATGCAATTGGCGTCGCGCGTCCGGTGAGCGTGCT
>JAYVME010000334.1:0-3877 GCA_043759115.1 Betaproteobacteria bacterium
GCCGGCATCGCCCATCTTGCGCAGCACCTCGCGCGGCGTGCAGCCGGCGTCTTCCCAGGCGAGTGCGTGCGGCTCGACCTCGCGCGCGATGAAGCGCGCAATCTGCTCGCGCAGCAGTTCGTGTTCGGGGGTGATGTAGAGCTTGGTGCCGTCGAGCACCCACGCGTCGCCCGTTTTGTCGGTGACACGTTTTGCGGTCGTCTTGATGCCGGCCACGTCAGAGCCCGCGCCCGGCTCGCTGATGCCGACCGCGGTGATCTTGCGGCCCGCGATCACGTCGGGCATGTACTTGTCGAGCTGCGCCGCGCTGCCGGCATGGTGCAGGTGCGGGCTCGCCATGTCGGTGTGCACCAGCACGGTGATGATGAAGCCGCCGAAGGTCGATTGCGACAGCGCTTCGGCGAACACCAGGTTCGTCAGCGCGTCGGCTTCGGCGCCGCCGTACTCGCTCGAATACATGAGGCCGAACAAGCCCACTTCCCCCATCTTGCGAAGCACTTCGCGCGGCGTGAAGCCACTCGCTTCCCACGCCAGTGCGTGCGGCTCGACCTCGCGGGCAATGAAGCGCGCGATCTGCTCGCGCAGTTGCTCGTGTTCGGGAGTGAGGTAGATGTTCGAGGTGTCCATCAGTGTCGCCAGGCGCGCAGGCCACGCAGTTCTTCGAAGGCGTTGAAATCACGGTCGCGGTGCAACAGCGTGTAGCCCCGGTCGATGCAGAAGGCGGCCACCAGCACGTCGATCGCGCTGCGCACGGTGATGCCCACCGCCCGCAGGCTGCGGTAGTGCGTGGCGGCGCGACGGGCCAGTTCCGGGTCGCCGGTGGCCTCGACGCTCATCGACAGCATCAGCGCCTCGGCCTGCAGGTAGTCGCGCTCATGGCGAAACCCGCGCAGCACTTCGTAGAGCACGAGGTCGGGCACGATCAGCTCGGTTTCGCCGCGCGCGAGCAGGTGGTGCAGCGTCGCGCCTTGCGGCGTGCTGGCGCCGTTGAAAAAGTCGATCCAGACGCCGGAGTCAACGACGACCATGGCGCGCTTTGGCAACTGCGTACTTCGCGGCCGGCTCGTTCACCGCCAGCTCGTTCGCCACCCCACGGCGCACCGTGCCGGCCTTGCCTGCGGGCTTCGGGCCTGGGCTGTTTGCATCGTCACCGTCCCAGTGGAGCTTGCCTTTCCACTTGAGGATTTCACGGTACGCGGCCTGCCGGGCGAGCAACTTCAAGCCCGCCTCGACCGCATCTTTCTTGGTTTTGAACGGGCCAGCGCGCATTGCTGCTTCGAGCGTGGCGTCGTCGATATCGATGTTCGTGCGCATGATGTGTACTAAGTAAACCTTGTTGGCATATCGTACACTACATGCGAAAGACCCCGAACTTCGCATCCGGGATCGGTGCGTTCAGGCTCGCCGAGAGCGCGAGTGCCAGTACGCGCCGGGTGTGAGCCGGGTCGATCACGCCGTCGTCCCAGAGCCGCGCCGACGCGAAATACGGGTGTGCCTGCACCGCGAACTGGTCGAGGATGGGCTGCTTGAACGCCGCCTCTTCATCCTTGCTCCACGCGCCGCCCCTGGCTTCGATGCCGTCGCGCTTCACGGGGGCGAGCACGCTCGCGGCTTGCTCGCCGCCCATCACGCTGATGCGCGCGTTCGGCCACATCCACAAGAAGCGCGGCGCGAATGCGCGACCGCACATGCCGTAATTGCCCGCGCCGAAACTGCCGCCGATGATGACCGTGAATTTCGGCACGTTGGCGCAGGCCACAGCCGTCACCATCTTCGCTCCGTTCCTCGCGATACCTTCGTTTTCGTATTTGCGGCCGACCATGAACCCGGTGATGTTCTGCAAAAAGACAAGCGGAATTTTGCGCTGACAGCACAGCTCGATAAAGTGCGCGCCCTTGAGCGCCGACTCGGAAAACAGCACGCCGTTGTTGGCGATGATACCGACTGGCATACCGTAAATTCGTGCAAATCCCGTCACCAGAGTCATGCCGTAACGCGGCTTGAATTCGTCGAAATCACTGCCATCGACGATTCGAGCAATCACCTCGCGCACATCGAAAGGCTTGCGTGTATCAACGGGAATGACGCCGTATAGCTCATGCGGATCGAACAGCGGTTCGACGTTCGCAGTCATCGCAAGCTGCGTAGGTTTGATCGTGTTTAGATTGGCCACCGCCTGTCGTGCGAGACCCAGCGCATGCGCATCGTTTTGTGCCAGTTGATCGGCAACGCCCGACAGGCGCGTATGAACGTCGCCGCCGCCCAGATCTTCCGCCGTAACCACTTCACCCGTGGCGGCCTTCACCAGCGGTGGGCCCGCGAGAAAGATCGTGCCCTGATTTTTCACGATGATCGATTCATCGCTCATCGCAGGCACGTACGCCCCACCCGCCGTGCATGAGCCCATGACCACCGCGATCTGCGCGATGCCTGCCGCGCTCATCGTCGCCTGGTTGTAGAAGATGCGGCCGAAGTGGTCGCGATCCGGGAAAACTTCATCCTGATTCGGCAGATTCGCGCCGCCGGAATCGACCAGATAAATGCACGGCAAATTGTTCTGCGCTGCAATCTCCTGCGCGCGCAAATGCTTCTTCACCGTCAACGGGTAATAGGTTCCGCCCTTGACCGTCGCGTCGTTGGCGACGATGACGCACTCGCGACCGCTCACGCGACCAATGCCGGTGATGATGCCCGCGCCTGGAGACTCGTTGTTGTACATCTCGTACGCCGCGAGCCCGGAGAGTTCGAGAAACGGTGAGCCCGGATCAAGCAGATGTTTCACGCGATCGCGCGGCAACAGCTTGCCGCGCCCCGTGTGCTTTGCGCGTGCAGCATCGCCGCCGCCCATCGCAGCCGCCGCGTGTTTGGCGCGCAAGTCTTCAACCAGCGCCTGCATCGCTTGTCGCGACGCAAGCACGCTTGCGTCGCGTGGATTCAGTTTTGACTCGATGGTCGGCATTTAATACCTCCAAGCGCCTTTGGTGATCCACGCCTCCATCATTGGCAAACGATCTGCACCCCAGAATTGCTCGCCGTCGACGATGAAAAACGGTGAACCGAAAATTCCTTTGGCAATGGCGGCTTCCACATTCGCTTTCAGTTTCCCCTTGATTTCATCGGATTGCGTGGCTGCGACCACTTCGTCGGCACTGTAGCCAAGGCCCGCTGCGATGTCGCCAATGACGTCAAGTTTGCTGATGTCACGATCGCCGCGAAAGAACGCGCGATAGAGTTCAAGTGCAAACTTCTTTGCGTGCGCCGGATGCTTCTCCTGCATCCAGAGCACGGCGCGCGCCGGGTTCTGCGTGGCAATGGGGAACACGCTCGGCGCTTTGTACGGAACCCCGTAGAACGCAGCGCTTCTGCGAAAGTCAATCTCCGAATACGGCCCCTTCATCGGCGCCATCGTGAGCGGCTGTCCGCCGGTCACCTTGAACACGACGCCCAGCAGTATCGGATGCCAGTTCACCGAGCGATTGACGCGGTGCCCGACATCCTCAATCATCTCGGCGGCGAGATAGCCGTACGGTGACGAGAAGTCAAAGTAGAAATCGATTGCACCGGCCATATCCTGTCCCCCTAGATTTCGTAAGCGCCGGACGCGAGACCGCGGCCGATCAATATTTTCTGAATGTCGCTCGTACCTTCATAAATCTGGCACACACGAACGTCGCGATAGATTCGCTCGACAGGAAAGTCGGTCACGTAGCCGTAGCCGCCGTGTATCTGGATCGCGTCGGAGCAAATTCGCTCAGCCATTTCGCTGGCGAAGAGTTTCGCCATCGCGGCTTGTGTGAGGCATGGCTGGCCTGCGTCCTTAAGACTCGCAGCGTGATGAGTGAGTTGCCGCGCCGCTTCGATCTGCGTGGCCATGTCG
>JAYVME010000335.1:0-3876 GCA_043759115.1 Betaproteobacteria bacterium
GGTGACGGAATTGAAGGCCGCATGCAGCGTGTGCCACGGCAGGATCGCGCATTTGACGCGCGTCGGCAGGTCGCGCACCCCGGCGAACACCGTGAGCCGTCCGAGATGATGCGGCTCGCTTGTCAAGTCGAGCGTCCCGGTCGCCATATCGCGAAATTCATGGATCAGCGTTTCCGCGTCGGCGCGCATTTTACCTTTAACCGCAGCCGTCATCATGGAGGCCGATGCTTTGCAGATCGCGCACGACTCGCCGGTAAAAGCGATCGCGTCGACACGCTCGCCGTCGAGCTTCAACGTCAGCGTCAGATGATCGCCGCACAATGGATTGTGTCCCTCCGCCTTATGGCTTGCGCCGTCCAGCACGCCGTAATTGCGCGGCTTCTTGTTGTGATCGAGGATGACTTCCTGATACAACGCTTTCGGGTTCGCCACTTTTGGACTCGCGATTCTGGAGTCATCCATCACGCGAATACCTTCTGCACGTTACGGATGCCGGCAATCAGCGCATCGACTTCAGCCATGTTGTTGTAAAACGCAAATGACGCGCGCGACGTTGCCGGCACCTTGAAACGCTGCATCACCGGCTGCGCGCAGTGGTGTCCGGTGCGTATCGCGATACCGTCCTCGTTCAGCAGCGTGCCGACATCGTGCGGATGCACGCCGTCGATGGCGAACGACAACACGGCGGCTTTTTTCTCGGCGGTGCCGATGATGCGCACACCCGGCATTCTATTCACTTGCTCAGTCGCGTAATTCAAAAGATCGATTTCATGCGCCGCTATCTTGTCCATGCCGACGGCAGAAAGGTAATCGACGGCGGCGCCCAGCACTATCGCCGCGGCAATCGGCGGCGTGCCGGCCTCGAATTTATGCGGGATCGCGTTGTAGGTGGTCTTCTCGAACGTCACCGACAGTATCATGTCGCCGCCGCCTTTGAACGGCTGCATGCGTTCAAGCATCGCCGCCTTTCCATAGAGGATGCCGATGCCCGTCGGGCCGCACAACTTGTGACCGGAGAACGCGTAAAAATCGCAATCGAGGCCCTGCACATCGACGGGCATATGGGGTGCCGCCTGCGCGCCGTCGATCAATACCGGCACGCCGCGCGCGTGCGCGAACGCAATCATGTGCTTGACCGGGTTAATGGTGCCGAGCGCGTTCGACACGTGCATGACGCCGACAAATTTGGTCCGCTCGTTGAAGAGCTTCTCGTATTCGTCGACCAGCAACTCGCCCGCATCGTTGATCGGCACCACCCGGATCCTTACGCCCTTCTCGTCGGCCAGCATCTGCCACGGCACGATGTTCGAGTGGTGCTCGAGTGTCGTCAGGATGATTTCATCGTCTTTACCGATGAACTTGCGGCCGTAGCCGTGCATCACCAGGTTGATCGCTTCAGTGGTGCCGCTGGTGAATATCACCTCGCGTTCTTCGCGCGCGTTGATGAAGCGCTGCAGTTTGCGCCGCGCTTCCTCGTATTCGCGGGTCGCGGTCTCCGACAGATAGTGGACGCCGCGGTGAATGTTGGCATGCTGCGAACTCTGGTAGCGCACAAAACGGTCGATCACCGGCTGCGGCATCTGGCTTGAAGCCGCGTTGTCCAAATAGACCAGCGGCTTGCCGCCGACCTTCAACTTCAGAATCGGGAAATCGGCGCGCACCCGCTCAACATCGAGAGCGGATGATGGGCGGGCTTTAAGTGCGGTCGGGTTGGCGATCATGACTGGCGATTGGTGTGGGCGAGCACGGTCTGTTCGAGGCGATGTTTGAGCGAGGCAACCGGGATACGGTCGATGATTTCGGCGCCGAACGCGTACGTCAGCAGATTGCGCGCCGCGGCATCGGACAATCCGCGGCTCTTCAGATAAAAAACCTCGTCGGCATCGAGCTGGCCGACGGTCGCACCATGCGCGCACTTCACGTCGTCGGCGAATATCTCGAGCTGCGGCTTGGTGTCGACGCGCGCCTTGGCGGTCAACAACAGGTTGCGGCTCGACTGCGAAGAATTGGTGAGCTGCGCACCCTGGCGCACCATGATCTTGCCGTTGAACACCGCGTGTGCCGCGCCATCGACGATGCATTTATGCTGCTGGCGGCTCACGCCGTGCGGCTTGGCGTGGTCAATGCAGGTATGGGTGTCGGCGAGCTGATTGCCATTAATGAGAGCCAAGCCGTCGATCGCGCATTCGGCGCCCTCGCCGGTCTGCAGCACGTTCAGGTTGTAGCGCGAAATGCGCGCGCCGAACGCAACGCTCACCGACTGGTAACGGCTTCCATGCGCAAGCGACACCGCGCAATTGGCGATATGAAACGCCTGTGCGCCTTCGCGCTGGACCCGCACATGGTTGACTCTCGCATTGTCGGCAATGGCGATCTCGGTCACCGCGTTCGTGAAATACGCATCATCCTGCAGCGCCACGAAGTCTTCAACCAACGTGACGGCGCTGCCGGATTCGGCAACCACCAGGCAGCGCGGGTAGCTCGCCGCATCTTTCTGGGTCGCCACAAACAGGAGGTGCAGCGGCGCCGCGACCGCCATGTCGCGCGGCACCACGATCAATGCGCCGTCATTCAGGAAAGCCGTGTTGAGCGCGGCAAATGCATTGTCGTCAAACGCAGCGTGCCGCCCGAGATGGGTTTGCATCGCCGCGCCATGCCGGGTTAAACCTGCCGCGATATTCTCGACCACAATGCCGGCGTTATTGAACGACAACTGCGGCACGTAAACGCCGTCGACAAACGTCAGCCGCGTGCCCGCTTCAGGCAGCGCGAAACGATCGAGGTCGGGCGCACCGACCTGGGCCGCGTTGCGCGCCGGCTGAAACGGAATTTTGGTAAGCGGCGAGATATCCGTGAAACGCCACTCCTCATCGCGCGTGGTCGGCACCGTGGCCGCACTCACGCGATCGACCGCGTGCGCGCGCAAGTCGTTGAACCACGCCAGCGGGCTGGCCGGCGCTGGCGGCCGTCCCGCAAGCAGGCTCGCGAGATAGCTGTTGGTCGCGACTACGGTCATGCCACCGCCCCCGCCCCCGCGCCCGCCTTGTATTCGGCGCTCACCCAGTCGTAACCGCGGGATTCAAGCTCCACCGCAAGCTCCTTGCCGCCGGTCTTGATGACACGGCCGGAGTCCATCACGTGCACGTAATCGGGCACGATATAGTTGAGCAGGCGCTGGTAATGCGTGACCAACAGAACCGCATTGTCCTTGTTCGCAAGCTGATTCACGCCGCCGGCAACCACCCGCAATGCGTCGATATCGAGGCCCGAATCGGTCTCATCGAGTATCGCCAGTTGCGGCTCGAGCAGCGCCATCTGCAGTATTTCGTTGCGCTTTTTCTCGCCGCCCGAAAACCCCTCGTTGACGCTACGGTCGAGAAAATCCGGATTCATTTCCAGGAGCTTCATTTTCTCACGCACGAAATCGTCGAATTCGAGCGGATCGAGTTCGTCCTTGCCGCGCTCAACCTGCACGGTGTTGTATGCGAGGCGCAGGAACTGGCTGTTGGCGACACCCGGTATTTCAATCGGATACTGAAAACCGAGAAATACGCCAGCGCGCGCGCGCTCTTCAGGTTTGAGATCGAACAGGTTCTTGCCCTGAAACACGACTTTGCCGCCCGTGACTTCATACGCGGGATGACCGGCGAGCACTTTCGCAAACGTACTCTTGCCCGACCCGTTGGGCCCCATGATTGCGTGCACTTCCCCGCTTTTGACCGTGAGATCGATGCCCTTCAGGATTTCGATCCCGTTGACGGTCGCGCGCAGACCACGCACATCGAGCAAAGTTTTGCTGTCCTGGTAAATCATCCGACGCTTCCTTCGAGCTTGAGACCGAGCAGCTTGGTCGCCTCGACCGCAAACTCCATCGGC
>JAYVME010000336.1:0-8866 GCA_043759115.1 Betaproteobacteria bacterium
CTGGGGCGGCCCTGTCAGTACTTGCGCGAGGTGGATCGGCTCAAATGCGACCCGCAGTTGTGGATGCGGGGGCGCTTCAGCAATGAAGCGGTGGCGGCAATGAATCTGGCCGTCGATCAGATCAAACGAATTTACGGCGCGTCGGAAGTCAACCTGGTGGGCTATTCCGGTGGCGGTGCGATGGCCGCGCTGATCGCCGCGCGCCGCAGCGATGTCAGTTGCCTGGTGACTATCGCAGCGCCGCTCGACACGAGCGCGTGGACTGATGCCTTGCGCGTCTCGCGCCTCGATCTTTCGCTGAACCCGGCGGATGCGGCCGACCGGCTGCGCAACGTGCGCCAAACACATTTCAGGGGCGCACGCGACAAACTGGTTCCCTCTGCAACTACCAGACGATTTCTCGAGCGCGTGACTGGAGCGACGGTCATCGATAAGGAAACCTACGACCATCGATGCTGCTGGGATGATGATTGGAAGGATCTTCGGCGCGCCTCCTGCCTGGCGCAATAATGCGCGGCGGAACGGGTATCGTCCCGCCGCCGTAGCTGACGACGATCAGCGGAACATCGGTATTTGAATGGTGATCGACTGGATCAGGGCGTCGAGGCCGCCGCCCGATTGCAGGAATATCGGCGTCTCGCGCAGAATCTGCAGCGGTTCTTCACCGGGTTTGAGTTTGTCGGGAGCGAATGCGGTCTGGTTCTTCTTGACGTCCAGGTTTTTGTCAAGCTGGGTGAGCTTGATATTGGTCGCGCCGTCGTGCACCAGGTTGTAAACGCCTGCGCGCGCGTCGGCCGTATCGTCCGGGATAACGGCCACTTCGAAGTCGGTGCCCCTGATTCCGATGGTCGCAGTCACGGTATTAACCTGGACATTCGCCGGATGCCGTCTGCCGATCAGGCCGGTGACTATGCGCGCGGTGCCGCGCAGCAATTTGACAAAAGATGAATCGGTGGGGGTTTGCTCGTACTTGAATTCCGTAAACTGGAACCGCGTATTCGGGCGCAGAACAACCGTCGAGTCATCCGCCATCTTGATCAGCGTCTCGCTCTTGGCTTCGGTTGTGATCGTATCGCCGGACTGAATTTTTTCCTTCGCCGCAGCCTTGCGCGTCACGTTATCGGCACCGGTAATCGTCACGTTGCCGGTGAGTTGCTGAATAGCGCCGGCGTCTGCGGCGAACGAGGCGGAAGCGAATCCGGCCAATAGCGACATGGTGGCGAATCTGGCAACAAGGGATAGTACGCGCATTGTGAATTCTCCTGACATATGACAACCGGAAGCGGAAAAAACTCTATCAGGCGCGCATTTTCTTCAGTGCGGGATTGCAAGAAATGTCTTGCGCCAAGTGTATTGTCGTGTTGTCATTTTACTACCTTTACCCCGCACAGGGCGCCCGTTGAGCGCTCGGAAATGACCGTTCGGCGGTGCGTCGCTACGGCCGCGGAGCGCGGTTGTTCCGGATGTGCAACCTCCGGCTGAAAACCGTCGCGGCATCAAACCCCTTGCAGCTACGCGCTTTTCTCCAAAACCAGCAAACAACCGCTGGTCAGCGGCAGCTGTAACTTATGGATAATTCTCCGCAGTCGTCTTTCCAGCATCGCGGCAGGCTTGAATCGCTCGTAGTAGGTGTGCCCGATATATCCGGTGTGTTGCTTAACGGTATATCCAATATCTTCGAATGCGGCGGACAGCGCGGGATTCGGGGCGCCGCACATTCGATAGTAGGCCTTGAATTTCCGGCGCGCGCCTTCAAGATCGCGGGTGGGCTGGGCAATTTTAACCAGACAGGCCGATACCGCTTCCGGCAGCAGACGGTTTAAAGCCAGTGGAAGATTGTTCGGCGAAGGATAGATATGCACGCACCGCCCCCCACGATTGAGCGTGCTATAAAGGTTCCTGTGGGCCTGCATCGGATTTTCGATATGTTCCAAAAACATATGCGAGAAAATAAGATCGAATTTCCTGCCTGCAATCTGTTTTTGAAAAGCGTGATTGCTGTCGGTGGCGTCGGCTTCAATCTTGTTGTAAAGGGAATTCGCCTTATTGAGTTCGGATGCGGATTTATCGATCAAAAAATACCAGATATTATTTTCCACGATAAATTCATCATCCAGCATCGGGTTGGCGCCCCCGCCGATATCCGCTATGGACTTGTAATTGTGTTCGAGAATCATTTGTTTCAGGTAAGCCCCCGCCTTCCCGAACGCGGGAAAATTCTCGATCAGATCGAGCGCGGGACGGCACGGAGTTCGTGGCATGATTACAGGCATTGTAATCGGACTGACAAACAACGCGGCATACGGATTATTGCCCGGACAGCTGCCGGACAATTAAAGCGGCCGACAATAAACCGCATCGACGGGAGGACGCGAATGAAAACCATGACCGCGGTTGCATGCAGGGCATTGGTTGTCGTGCTGTCGACGTTCGCCGTGCCGGCGCTGGCCCAGCCTTATCCGAACAAGCCCATCCGCTTTCTGGTGGGCTTTGTGTACTCGCCCGTCACCGATCACTTTCCCTTGTCGGGCGAGTAGAGGACTTACACCTCCAAGTGAATGCGCCCTGCCGGGCGCACCAAACAAAAACGGCCTACCCGAAGGTAAGCCGTTGTAATGTTTGGTTGCGGGGACAGGATTTGAACCTGTGACCTTCGGGTTATGAGCCCGACGAGCTGCCAGACTGCTCCACCCCGCGCCTGTGGAGCGCATTGTAGCAATGTCGCCGGCTAGGCGTCAAACAATCAATTTCTAAATGCCTGTCCCGGCTGATAATTTTTATGGAATCTCGACCGCTGCCTGCACCGTCTTGCGCTTGCGGAAATGCTCGGTAAAGCGTTCCAGAGTGACGTAAAACACGGGCGTCACGTACAGCGTCAGGAATTGTGAAAATATCAAGCCGCCTACCACCGCGATACCCAGCGGCCGGCGCGTCTCGGCGCCGGCGCCGAGGCCGAGCGCGATCGGCAGAGTGGCGAAAATCGCCGCCATGGTCGTCATCATGATCGGGCGAAACCGCACCGTACACGCCTCGACGATGGCGTCCTGCGGCGGCATGCCGCGCTCACGCTGCACCTGCAGCGCGAAGTCGACCATCATGATGCCGTTCTTCTTAACGAGACCGATCAGCAGGATGATGCCGACGAAGCTGAAGATATTCAGCTCTTCGCCGAACACGAGCAGGGTCAGCAATGCGCCGAATCCCGCAAACGGCAGCGCCGTCAGGATCGTCAATGGATAACCATAGTGTTCGTAGAGGATAGCAAGAATGATATAGATCAGGATGATCGTGATCATCAGCAGTATGGGCAGCGATTGGAATGCCTCCTGGAACGCCTTGGCGCTGCCGGTAAACGAACTGGAAATGTTGTCCGGCAACACCTCGTGCGCTACCTCCTGGATCGAGGCCACCGCATCACCCACCGAGGTTCCCGGCGCGAGATTGAAAGAGAGCATGACGGCGGGAAGCTGTCCCAGGTGAGCGACCGAAATTGGGCCGACGCCGCTCTTCACTTCCGCAACCGTGCTGAGCGGCACCATGGCGCCGCCCGGGCTCTGAATAAAAATAGATTCCATGGCATTGATGTCGGTTTGAAAACGCCGATCGACTTCGAACAGAACCTGATATTGGTCGGCTTCGCCGTACAGCGTGCTCACGCGACGGCCGCCGAACGCGTTGAACAATGCCAGCTCAATCTGTTGCGACGAAATGCCCAGTGCCGCCGCGCGCTCGCGCAGGATATTGAGTTGAATCTCCGGATTGCGCAGCTCCAGATTGGTCGCCACGTCTTGCAATTGCGGTAGCGTTTTTAGTCTGGCCTCGAGCGCCTGCCCCGGACCGTAAAGCTGCCGGAGATCGGTGCCGGTCAACGTAAACACATAATCGCTGGTCGACAGAGTGCCGCCGATACGGATGGCCGGCGGATTTGACAGAAACATGCGCAGGCCCTGAAGATGGGCGACCTGGCGGCGCAATTGCTGGATCACCTCGTCGGCGCCGGCGTGCCGTTCCGCGCGATCTTTAAGACGGATGATCAAACGGCCGATATTGTCGCCGAACGTGCCGCCGACGCCCTGCCCCGCGGTTGACATGACGGCTTCGACGTTTTCATTTTTGCTCACAACTTCCGCGATGGCCTGCTGGTTCCTGACCATATCGGTGAAATTAGTGCCCTCTCGCGCGCGCGTGTTGCCGTTGATAACGCCGGTATCCTGGCGCGGGATAAAGCCTTTCGAGACCGCTTGATAGAGCAAGCCCATGGTCAACAGCACCACAAGCGAGCCGACCAACACGATGCCCTGGAAATTAAGCACCCAGCGCAGACTCGACACGTAGCCGTTGCGTGCCGCGTCGAACACGCGCTCCGACCAGTCAAATACCCGGCCGTGCGCGTGCGACGGCTTCAGCAGGCGGCTGCACAACATCGGCGTAATGGACAGCGAGACCGCACCCGAAATCAGCACGGCAACACCCACCGTAACCGCGAACTCGCGAAACAGACGCCCGACCATACCCTGCATGAACATGATGGGCACGAACACCACCACCAGCGAAATGGTCATGGTCATCACCGTGGAAGAGATCTCGCGCGCACCTTCAAGCGCCGCTGCCATCCGTTCCTTGCCCATTTCCATATGGCGTGTAATGTTCTCCAGCACCACGATCGCATCATCAACCACGAAGCCGACCGCCAGCGTTATCGCCATCAGTGACAGGTTGTTCAGGCTGAATCCGAGCATCTGCATCACGGCAAAAGTGCCGAGCACGGACGCGGGCAATACCAGCGCCGTCACCAGGGTGGCGCGCACGTTGCGCAGGAAAACAAGTATGACGCCGACGACGAGCGCGATCGACAATAGCAACGTGAAATTGACGTCATTGATGGATTCGCGGATAAATTCCGAGCGGTCGACCACCACGTTGAGCGATGCGCCGGCCGGCATTTCTTTCTCGATCTCAGGCAGCATTTCACGCAGCTGCTGGACCACCGCCACGGTATTTGAACCGGGCTGGCGGAAGATCGCCAGTATCAGTGCGCGATCGCCGTTGAACCAACTGCGCACTTTCTCATTTTCAACCCCGTCTTCGGCGCGCCCGATGTCCGAAAACCGTATCGGCTTGCCGTCCTTGTAAGCAATGATCAGCGGGTTGAAATCGGCGGCGCGATCGAGCCCGCCGTCGGACTTTACCGTGTAGCTGCGCGCCGTGCCCTGCAGGGATCCGGACGGCAGATTGGAGTTGGCGCTTTGTATCGCGCTTACCACCTTGTCGAGCCCGAGCCCGCGCTTGGCAAGCGCGTTGGGATCCACGAAGAGGCGCACCGCGTATTTTTGCGAACCGAACACCGTGACCTGCGCGACGCCGGTCACCGTCGAGAAGCGCTGGGAAATATGCGAATCGGCGAATTTATCGAGCTCCGCCATCGGCACGTTCTTCGCGGCCAGCGCGAGTATCAACACCGGCGCGTCGGCGGGATTCAACTTGCGCAACGTCGGCGGGTCCATGTCGGCAGGCAGGCGGCGGATGGCCTGCGAGATCGCGGTCCCCACATCCTGTGCGGCCGAATCAATGTCGCGCTGAAGCGAGAATGTCAGCGTGATGCGGGTGTTGCCGGTGGTCGAGGATGAAACCATCTCGTCAACGCCGGATATGCGGCTGAACTCGCGCTCGAGCGGCAATGCGACGGTGTTGCCCATGACCTCGGGGCTCGCGCCCGGCAAAATCGCGGTTACGGTAATCGTGGGAAAGTCGACGTTGGGCAGGTCATTGACCGGCAACGTTCTGAAACCGAGCCAGCCGAAAAAAAGTATCGAGACGAAGAGCACGCTGCTCGCCACCGGCCGCTCGATGAAGATGCGCGATATGTTCATGGGATGAACCTCATTGCATGCGATTTACTTTCGGCGTCCTTGCCTGCTTCTTTTCCTTTGTCCTCGCCCGGCGCGCGAACTACCACCTGCGCGCCGACCGTCAGTGCCAGTGGAACATCGATGACCACCTGCTCGTCGCCGGTCAAGCCTTTGTCAATCACGACTTGATTCCCGATCTGGCGGGCGACCCGCACTTCCTGCATCGCAGCTTTGCCATCGCGCACGACATACACGAACGGACGGTCCTGGCCGGGCTGCACCGCGCGCTCGGGCAGCACCAGCGCGTCTTTTTCAACTTTCAGAATGATGCGCGCAGCCACAAACTGTCCGGGCCACAACTCCTCTTTCTCGTTCTTGAACCGCGCTTTGAGCAGTATCGTCCCGGTGGTCGGATTAACCGTGTTGTCGATGAACACCAACGCGCCTTCGGCCACCGCCGGTCCGCCGGGATTAAGGCTGATCTGCACCTTGAGATCGGGCGTGTTCCAGTAGCGCCGCACGTCTTCCAGGAAACGCTGCGGTACGCTCAAGGCAACCGTGATCGGTTGGGTACTGTTGATTACAACCAGCGGCGCGCCGCCGGTCCCCGCGGTAACCAGATTCCCGGAGTCGACACTGAGGCTGCCGGTGCGCCCGAAGATGGGCGCCTTGATAAGCGCATACGACAATTGCAACTGAGCCTGCTGAAGCACGGCACCGTTTGAGGCGACAACGGCCTCGAGCGACTTGACCTGCGTGGCGGCGACGTCGTAATCGTTGCGCGTGATGTACTCTTTTTGCATCAGCGGCCGTAACCGCGCTTCCTGCTCCTTCGCCTGCGCGAGCTGCGCCTGGTCGCGCGCGAGCGCCGAGCGGGCCTGATCGACGGATGCCTGCATCGGACGCGGATCGACGCTGAAAAGCGACTGCCCCTGCTTGACGCGGTCGCCTTCCTTGAACAGCACCGCGGTAAGCACGCCGCTCACCTGCGGGCGCACCGCGACGCTATGCTCGGATTCAACCGTGCCGACGACATCGATGACCACGGGCATCGCCTGCCGCGCAACCGGCACCGTGCGCACGGAAATCGGTCCGCCGCCACCGCGTTTGCCCGCGCTTTTGCCATCGGCTTTGGCGACTTTGCCCGGCCCCGCTTCGGTCGTCTTCGCCCCCGGCTGCGACTTCCACCAATAAAAACCGGCGCCGGCGGCAAGGACGCACGCTATCAATATAATTTTCCAGAATAGCTTCATGGACTGGTCTCGATAAAATCCGGTGCGCCCGGTATAAAGTTTATTGGTGTCCGCACTGACATCCCGTCATGCGGAAAATTAGCACGATCTTACTGCCGCTTACTCCCGGCCATCTTTCCATCGGAGGCGCCGAGCGCAAAATTCAGCCGCGCCAGCGCCTGGTACCAATCGAGCTGCGATTGAATCTGCTGCACCTTGGCGTTCGTATCATCCAGTTGCGCGGTAATTAGATCGAGCAGGTTGCCCACGCCGCCTTTGTAGCGCGCCACCGCGGCTTCCGCCGACTGACTGGCGCTCTTCACGAGATTCTCCGAACTTGAAATGCTGGTCGCCGCCGTTTGCAAATCGAAGTAGGCCTGCCAGACATCCTGTTCGGTTTGGGTGTAGATCTGGTCGCGCACTGTTTCGGCAATCTTCGCCTCTTCCTCGCGCCGGCGCACCCGGTAGGTATCGCCGAACCCGCTGGATATCGGTATGTTGAGATTAAGTCCGAAAGAGTACGCGTCCTGCGCGGTCAGCGTATTGGTGTAGATCTGCCGTCCATATTGTGAAACAAACTGGAGGGACGGCAGCCCGGCCCTTGATTCCGCCCGGGCCGTCGCCTGCGCGGCACGTGCGCGCGCCTCGGCGGCAACCAGATCAGGACGGTTTGCCTTCGCCTCCTTGAGCAGATCGTCCATCGATTGGGTGATTTCAGTGACCGGCGGCTGCGCGGTCATCGGTTGCAACTGCAGCGAAAAATTAACGGGCAAGCCGACCGTCGCGGCGAGCAATCCCCGCGCTTTGGAAAGTTCACCTTCGTTACGACTGAGCACCAGCTGCGACTGGCCGACCTGGGTTTCGGAGCGATAGACATCGGCGACCGTCGCAAGGCCGGAATCCCGCCGCCGCTGTGCCGCATCAAGGGCCGTTTGGAAATTCTTCAGCGATTCGCGCGTCGCGTGCACCAATTGCTCGAAACCAAGCACGCGGTAGTACGCCTGTTCGACCTGAAAAGCCACATCCTGCAGGACGCGGTTTTGCGCGAGGTTCGCGGCGAGCAGTCGATATCCGGTGGCCTCTTTGTCCGCCGCCCGCTTGCCAAAATCGAACAACACGTAACTCAGACTGATGCTGGGCCCGTATTGAGTCAATATAGAGTACGGTCGCCCGCCCGCCGCCAGTGTGGCGGAATTGCCCCTGCTATCGATGAGTGTCGAATTGGGAAATCCCGAGGTGGCCGAAATCGGGCGCGAGATGCGATCGCTGATGAGGCCCGTAATCTGCGGGAAGTCCCCCGCATGGTCTACTCCCGATTGCGCTGCTTCGACGCGCGCCTGCATCCATGCCTGGCGTGTCCTGGGATTCAGTCCCAGTGCGATTTCTGTAAGTTCAGCCAGCGACAGCGGCTTATTCAGTTCACCGGGCAGCGGCTGCGCAGTAGTTGGCGGCGGCACCCGCGGCAGTGCCCCATCGGGTATCCAGCGTTGATTCGGGGCCGGCGCAACCTTCCTGTCAGTGCCAAAGGGATCCACCGCACCGAATATTGACGCAGCCTGCGCCGGTGCAGCCATGCACGCACAGCAAAAAAACGCCAGACTCAACGTTCTGACGAGAATATTGGAAAATCTGACTTGCGATGCCACAAGGCCGCGGCGCTTAATCACGCAACTAAAGATCTGCATACAATGACGGGCGCGCCTACAGGCGCCGACTCCTCCCGAAGCCAACATTCAACCATCTGTTTATTTGGTGGAAACCAGATAAGAATTGCGTACGGCAGGC
>JAYVME010000337.1:0-8863 GCA_043759115.1 Betaproteobacteria bacterium
CGCCGGCGTGCGCCGCGAGAATTTTCTCGGCGATCGTATAACCCATTTATCCTCCGGGGTGATGCTGCCTGGACGCCGCACCGGACTTCCGCGCGGCCGCACTTCACACAACTAAGAGAGCGGTATTTTAGCAGGGAATCACCATGCCATCTTTTTACACGATGCACTACTCGGGACGTATCCCCGCTTCCTTCACTACCCTGCTCCACTTCTCATAATCGGCTTTCAGATAAGCGGCAAAATCGCGCGGACTGCCGCCGATCGCGTCGGCGCCCTCGTTGGCAAACCGCGCTTTCACATCGGCGTCGACGAGCATGCGCGCGACCTCGGCGTTCAATTTATCGACGATCTCGGGCGGCGTTCCCGGCGGCGCCAGCATGCTCCACCACTGGCTGGACTCGAAACCGGGCAGGGTCTCGGCGACCGTCGGCAGCTCTTTGACGGCATCGACGCGTTTCAGGCCGGTCACGGCGACCGCGCGCAATCTGCCGGCGCGCACCTGCGTCAACGCCGTCGGTATTGCGGTGAACAGCACGGACACCTGACCGGCCACCAGATCGATCAGCGCCGGCGGGCCGCCCTTGTACGGGATATGCACGAGGTTGGTACCGGTTTGCAGCTTGAAAAGTTCGCCGGTCAGGTGGCTCAGCGTGCCGCTGCCGTTGGACGCGTAGTTGATCGCGCCGGGGCGCGCTTTCGCGAGATCGATCAATGCCCTGACCGTGCGCACGGGCAACGACGGATGCACCACCAGCAGGTTGGGCGCCGAGGCAATGATGATGACGGGCGCGAAGTCGCGCAACGGATCGTACAGGGGTTTGCGCGCGAGATGCGGCGCGATGGAAAGCGTGCTCGACGACGTGACCAGCAGCGTATAACCGTCGGGGGCGGCGCGCGCCACCATGTCCGAGCCTATCATGCCGCCCGCGCCGGAACGGTTGTCGACGACGACCTGCTGCCCGAACACGGCGCCCAGTTTCTGCGCTATCGCCCGCGCAAACAGATCGGTGCCGCCACTCGGCGGAAACGGCGCGATGACGCGCACCGGTTTGGCCGGATAGTTCTGTGCAAGCGCCGGGCCAAGCGCGCACGGCACGGCAAGAACCAGCAACAATGCTTCGACGATTCTTCCGGTGTTCCTCAAGCGGCCTCCTCGCGTCTGAATTCCAACAGTCTAGTTCATGCTCCACAACTTGGAGCCGCGTTGCCGGTCCGACCATATGCCCTGCTCCCGGCGGCGCTTGCGGCGTTCTTCATGCCATCTTTTGTAGGCGACGTTTTCGGGATTGGTCACCGTATCGCTCTCGATGAACTGCGCCGCCACGCGGTCGTCGATGCGGCGCGGCGCGGCGGACAGCGAATACCCGAATTGCGCCAGCGTCTCGCCGATCAGGGCCTCGAGTGCCGCCAAATCCGCGGCGGGCAGCCGCGTCTTGTACATTTCGCAGTAACGGGTCGAAATCGGCTGCGCGGTTTTCGCGTGCAGCGGATGCGTGCTCCAGCTCCGCGCCGATGGCGTCGCGTGCGGCGCGAGCATGCGCGCGTCGAATTCCTCGCCCAGAAATTCACAGAGCCGGCGTATCGTTGCCTCCGGCGACGCGCACAGATCCTCATAGCGAATCTCGACCAACGCATCCGCCGGCAGGCGGCGCGCCGAATCGCGGATGGCCATGACATAGCGCTGCCACAGGTGCGCTCCCGAGTAGACCGAGTTGGGCCACAATATCGAGTCTGAGATGTCGATCGCCTGGTCGCGGCCGTCGCGCACGATGTGGATGAACTGCGCATCCGGGAACAACGCGCGGATTTCATCCATCCAGAAACTGTTGCGCGGCGTTTTCTCACCCCACCGGGTCTTGCCCCCGGTCTTCGCGTACTCGCGGTGCAACGCCGCGTACAATCCCGCGAAAGTCGGCTCGGCGGCGGCAGCCACCAGTTCGACGGGGCTCGGCTTAACCGGCCACTTGCCGACCGTCGGCGTGCGCAATATATCTTCCGCGAGCGCCAGCAGATTCGCCGCTTGCCGCAAATCACCGTAGCTATAGAGATAAGGATAAACGAGATCGAACAACCAGTCCGGCGGCGGCACGGCCAAGCGCGGATGCGCGTCGAGTATCAGGCGCAACAGCGTCGAACCCGAGCGCGGCGCGCTGACGATGAAAACTGGCCTCTCGCGGATTGTCATTGCGGACTCCAATGGCTCACCGGCGCTGCGCGAGGCGGCGCACGAGCTTCTCGTCGACGGTAAGGCCGAGACCCGGCGTCTCGGGCATCACGAGCTTGCCTTTCTTCACCACCGCACCGCCCTCCTTGACCGGATGGTCCTTAATCCTCAATTGATAATCCATGCCGGGATCGCAACCGACGAGTCGCACCGCGGCGTGCAAATGTCCGGTCGCGGTGTCGAGCAACGCACTGCCCTGCGTCCAGTCGATCCGCACCGGCAGGTTGGCGGCCTCGGCGATGCGCATCATCTGCAACGCCTTGTAAAACCCGCCGCATTTTCCGAGCTTCAAGCTCACCATGTCGGCATAGCGTCCCGACGCGATTTCGATCATCGTCGCCAGATTCTGGATCGCTTCATCAGCCACGACTTTTTGCGGCACTGCCGCGGTGATCGAGGCCAATCCTTTCAAGTCGTGGTAAATCACCGGCTGCTCGATCGCGAGATTGGCAACACCGGAAAACCGCCTGAGCAGAATTTCTATCGTGTCTTTCGCCGTGCCCCACATCTGGTTCGGATCGGCGATGACGAGCGCGCTTCCCGGCACCGCTTCGATCATTGCCTCGAGCCGGTCGGCATCAGCATCGAGCGACTCGAGGTGGCCGGTCATTTTAGGCTCGAAACAGGTGTACCCCTTGGCCATCAGCTTGACCGCGTGTTCGGCCATGCGCGCGGGCGTGTCGCGCGGCATGGTCGCAAGCTGGCCGAAACTTTTTTGGAACGCGCCGCCGAGCAGATTGTAAATTGGCTGGTTGGACGCCTTGCCCATGATGTCGTAAAGCGCGATATCAATCGCGCTGCGCGCGCCCGCGTTGCCCTGCAGGAACAAGTGATCGAGCGCGGCGTGGATGGCGCCGATTTGGAAGGGATCGCGGCCGAGTATAGTGCGCCCGAAAAGCTCGATGGCGGCCTTGATCCCGGCCTGCGTTTCGCTGGTAACCGGATGCGCGCACGCCTCGCCCCATCCCGTGACGCCTTCATCGGTCTGGATTTTGACGAAGACATTTTCCTTGTACTGGAGGTTGGCAAACCAGCCTTCACGCGCGTGCACCATGGTGCCCTTCTTCTTGCCCGACCCGAACAGCGCGTGATATTCGTCGGTCGGTTCGTACCAAACCGGTATCGCCTCGATTTTTGTGATCTTCATCTCTCCCCCAATCTTTTATTAGAACCCATCTCAAAAACACAACACCGACAAGCAACCGCCGATAAACGCAGATTAACGCCGGCATAATTCCAGACCTCGCCGCGAACCAACGACAAGTCACTTGAGATTATCTGCGTTCATCCGCGTTCATCGGCGGTTCCAAGTTGTTTTTGAGAACGCTTCTAGTAACTTGTCGGCCAGTTGGCCAGACGATGCTGGCCGATACCGTCCGACAGTCTCAGCGTGTGAGTGTCGAGCATTTCCTTGAGATACTCGCGTGTTTCGCGCGGATCCAGTACTTCCTTCACGCCGAACACCGCGCCCAGGTCGTACGCCGAACCGTGGCGCGACATTTCCGCGAGCAGGTGGCGAAACTTTTCCGGGTCGTCTTCTTCCTTGACGCCGTGCACGACGGTGACCGCCGTGCGCGGATTCATGAAACTGACTTCAGTCGTCCACCACGCGGCGATTTCATCCGCGATTCCCGCGCCGCCCATGTTGATGAAGCCGCGCCCGTAGCTCTTGCGCAGGATGATGCTGATCTTGGGCACCGTCACCTGGAGTAGCGCGTTCATCCAGTTGATCACTTTACCAATTACGCCGCGCTTCTCCGCCTCCGGCCCGATCAGGAAACCCGGCTGATCCTGCAGGAAGACGAGTGGAATGTTGTAGCAGTCGCACAACACGATGAAGTCAGTCGCCTTGCTGCACGCGTCGGCATCCATCGCGCCGCCTTTGAACTGCGGGTTGTTGGCGATCACGCCGACGGATTTCCCGTCTATCCTGACGAGCGCGGTGGTAATGCTGCGGCCGAAACGTTCCTTGATTTCGAAAAAGCTGTCGCGGTCGGCGATGAGCCGGATCACCTTGCGCACGTCGTACACCTGCGCCTGCGATTCGGGTATCAGCTCGAGGATGTCTTTGATCGCGTCATCGGAACCCGCAGGCACTACCGCAACCGGCGGCGCTTGCCGGTTGTTGGTCGGCAGATAACCGAGAAAGCGCTTGATCGCGTCCAGCGCCTGCTCATCGGTCTCGACCACCAGGTCCGCGAAACCCGAATGCTCCGCGAGGATCTGCCAGCCGCCCAGTTCCTCCGGCGTGACCTCGCGGCCCAGCGCCATCGATACGACGCGCGGACTCGCCACCGCCATCACCGCGCCTTTGCGCATGACGCAGAAATCAGAACAGCACGCATGCCATGCCGCGGACCCGAAAGCATTGCCGAGTATCGCCGCGGCCCACGGCGCCTCGCGCGTGCGCAGGAAGCGGTTGCCTTCGAAGTTCATGCCCATGCCTTCGCCCATGATGTCGGGCATGCGCACGCCCGTCGATTCGCCGAGAAAAACGACGGGAAACCCGCGCCTGCCACCCGTATCCTTGACGTGCGAC
This sequence comes from Betaproteobacteria bacterium, assembly GCA_043759115.1. Classification (GTDB taxonomy): domain Bacteria; phylum Pseudomonadota; class Gammaproteobacteria; order Burkholderiales; family SG8-41; genus PALSA-1004. The sequence continues at coordinate 4,764 of JAYVME010000337.1, forward strand.
ATCTTGCGGTTGTTCGTATAGCTCGACGATGAGCCTTTGACCGTGAAGTCGTAACCGACCACACCGACGCGCCGTCCGTCGAGCTTGCCGAAGCCGGTGATCTTGCCGTCGGCCGGCGTTGACTCGCGCATTTCAGGTATATACGAAACGCCGAACAGGCCGGACTCGCGGAACGACCCCGGATCGAGCAGAAAGTCTATGCGTTCGCGCGCGTTGAGGATGCCCGGCTTTTTGCGCTTGGCGAGCTTGTCCTCGCCGCCCATGGCCCTGGCCACGCGCTTGCGCGCTGCGTGATCTTTGATTTTGTCTTCGAATTTCATCGCCGCAGCCGCGTGATCCGCAACGCGGGAGTTGACCAGATCCATCGCGCGCAGTCTGTCTCCCAGGCGACAATTCGGTTTACTATCTAAGCAAGGTCTGAAAATAGCACTTTCGTCGTTCCCGCGTAGGCGGGAACCCAGGAAATTCAAATGCATCTGGATGCCCGCCTGCGCGGGCATGACGATTAATCACAGGTTTCCTGAAAAAACACTGACGAATCGCCATCGTGACCAACGCACCCACGGATTTTCTCGGACAACTTGTGGCGGGAGAACGCGCAGCACTCCTCAAGCTCGCGAAACGCCGCACACTCCGCCGCGGTGAGTTCGTGTTCCGCGTCGGCGACCAAAAACTGGGCGCCTACGTCCTCACGCGCGGACGGCTCAAGTTCTTCCGCGTGACACCGGACGGGCGCGAGGTGATTCTGTGGTTTTGCTTTGCGGGCGAAGTCTTCGGGATTTCCGAAGTACCGGCGGCGAAGGGGCGCCGCGTCAATGTCGAGGCCTGCGAAGAGTCCGAAGTTGCAGTCGTCGCCGACGCCGCGTTCAACCGCTTTCTCGACGAACATCCGGCGGCGGCGCGCCTGTGCCGCCGCACCATGGCCGCGCGGCTGGGCATGCTCACCAACACGCTCGTCAATCTGGTCGCGGACGATGCTTACGCGCGCGTGGCGAAGCTAATTTTGCATCTCGGTATGCAGCATGGAACAAAACTGGGCGACGCCATCGTGCTGGAAGTCGTGCTGACGCATCAGGAAATCGCCGACATGACGGGGGTGAACCGGCAAACCGTGACGCGCATACTCGGCGATCTGCGCAGGAAACGCATATTGAGCATCCAGCGCCGCCGCATCCGTATCGACAATGAGGCAATGCTGAACCACCTGATCCATTCAGCAGCGGATTAGCGGACAATCCACCTTTAGTTCTTCATGCCCGCCATGCGCTTGATCGCATCGACAAACAGATCGCCGTCGGTGCCCAGCACTATTACCTGCACGCCGCGCTCGCCGTCCGGCGCGAAACGCATGGCTGTCGGCCGCGCCCTTGAGCACACTCGGATCGATCACCTTGAGTGCGACCTGGGCCTGTGAAAACGTGTCGCGCGCCAGGTACACCGTCGCCGACGCGCCGGTACCCAGCACTTTGCTCAACTCGTATTTGCCGATATTGGTAGGGATAGACATCTTTACTCCAGGGGAATGCATGATAACGCGATCAAGTTAAAATGCCAGCACCGGCCTGCCGGTGGTGGCTGCGCTATACTGGCCTCCCCATAGCCACCACGGGGCGGGAGATGTCTGCTATTTCACTGTATTCGCTGTTGCGCCCTGCCCTCGCGTTGCCGGGACACCCGGCTTCGATGCGCGGCGCGACATATTAATCGGCGTTTATCCGCGGTTAACTCTTTTTGATTTTGAGATGGTTCGCGAAATGAAAAGTCGATGAAAACCGTGGAATGGCGCTGGCCCGGAGGCAGGCAGGGCGCCATCCTGTTCAACATTTGCCTCGAGGCATGGTCTGACGGCAAGGCGCCGGGCATCGGGCCGATGGGAAATCCGCTGCCGCCGGGCGTGCTCGACACCAACGCCATCTCCTGGGCGGAGTACGGTGCGAAGCGCGGAATCTATCGCCTGCTCGACGGGCTCGAGCGCAGTGGCGTCAAGTCGAGCGTGATGACGAACGCCGTGCTCGCCGAGCGCCACCCGCAGGCGGTGAAAGCCGTCGCCGACGCCGGGCACGAAGTGCTGTCGCATTCATACGCGATGGACGTGATCCCGGTGCTGCTCTCCGCGGAAGACGAGCGCAAGAACATCCGCCGCTGCACCGACCTGCTCGCGAACGTGACCGGCAAGCCGGTAAAAGGATGGCTCAGCCCGCGCGGCACGCCCAGCTTCAACACGGGGCGGCTGCTCGCCGAGGCCGGCTACCAGTGGCACGGCGACGTGATGGACGACGACCTGCCCTACGTTCAGACTTTCGGCGAGCGCAAGCTGGTCGTGATCCCGCTCAACACCGACGTAAACGACATGCCGTTCATGCGCTACGGCCGGGTGCCGGAGTCGATGCTGACGATGTTTGAAGACATCGTCGCGCGCGGGATCGCGCGCGAACGCGGGCCGTTCATCGTCGACGTCACCGTGCATGCGCACATCTTCGGCCGCCCCGGCGGCGTGTGGGTCGTTGATCGCATCGCCGAGATCGTGGCCGGCTCGCGCGAGCTCTGGACCGGCACGCGCGCGGAGATGGCATCGCACATCTTGAGCCTCGGCGCGCAGATCCCCGTGGAGCGCGTCAGTCAAGGCTGACGACCGGCTCGATCCTATTGAGCAGTTCATTTAGAAGCCATCTCAAAAATTCAAGAACGACAAGCAACCGCCGATAAACGCCGATTGACGCCGACATAATTCCAGATCTGGCCCCGAACCAACGCCAAGTCTTTTGAGCTTATCTGCGTTTATCTGCGTTCATCGGCGGTTCCAAAATGTTTTTGAGACTGTTTAGTCACACCGAGGAAAGACAATGCGCCTACGCAAACTTGCACTGACTTGTGCCCTGCTCGGCGCGGTGGCGCCTCATCTGCATGCGCAGACCTATCCGGCGCGCCCCATCCGTGTCGTAGTGCCGGCGCCGCCGGGCGGCATTATCGACGTGGTCGGACGCTTGCTGGGCCAGAAAATCACCGAACAAAGCGGGCAGCCGGTGATCGTCGATAACCGCACCGGCGGCCTCACCAGCGTCGGCAGTGAAATGGTCGCGCGTAGCCCCGGCGACGGCTATACGCTGCTGCTGCAATCGCTGCCGCTGGTCATCAACCCCGCGATGCTGGGCAAGATGTCATATGACTACGAAAAAGACCTCGCGCCGATTTCACTCGTCGTCACCTCGCCGTATCTGCTGGTGGTGCACCCGTCGGTGCCGGCGAGATCGATCAAGGAACTGCTCGCGGTAGCGAAAGCGCAGCCAGGCAAGATCACCTACTCGTCCGCCGGCAACGCGAGCAACCTGCACGTGGCGGTGGAGCTTTTCGCCAATATTGCAGGCGTGAAAATGCTGCACATCCCGTACAAGGGCGGCGGCCCCGCGCTGACCGCGGTGTTGGGCGGCGAAGCCGACCTGAGCGCACTGGCGGTGAGCACCGTAATGCCACACGTTAGCGCGGGCCGCTTGCGCGCGCTGGCGATCACCAGCAGCCAACGCCTGCCCGCACTGCCGCAGATTCCGACCGCCGCCGAAACCGTGCCGGGCTACGATTTCGCAAGCTGGGTCGGCGTGCTTGCGCCCTCCTCCACGCCGCCTGCGCTAGTCAATACCATCAACAGCATTGTCGTCAAAGCCGCGCGCGCGCCCGATCTGGTCGAGCGCTTCACTAAAGACGCCACCGATGTCGTGGCGAACTCACCCGCGGAGTTTCGTACGTTCATTCAGTCCGAAGCGAAGCGCTGGGCGAAAGTGGTGAAAGACAGTGGCATGCGCGCCGACTGACCTGATAACATCATTCGCCGCCAGGAAAGGCAAACCCAATGCTGGGTCACCGCATACGAGTCTATAAAAGCGCGGAGACGCCGCCCGTCAGAAAGGCGGCCTTAACGGCGGCCATAATGGCAGCGGGACAACGAGCCACATCGCACTCGAGATGTTCCGGCAGCAGACCGGGGCGAATCTGGAGTCCATTGGTTACAAAGGGGGCGGCCCGGCCACCATCGCTATCCTGTCTGGTGAGATCGACTTCACGTTTTCAACGTTGACCACGGTAAAATCGCACGTGGAAGGCGGACG
>JAYVME010000338.1:0-3868 GCA_043759115.1 Betaproteobacteria bacterium
AAAGCGAGGACTCGTGTCCCCCAAGAGGACTTCCTGCGGGGCGTCAATGTGTTTGTAGCGCGCCATTTCTGCTCCCCTTTGAATATCCTTTCCTACGACCCTTGAGTTTCATTTTGGTTCACGGCACGATGCGGGTATGAATCAACTTTTCCTACAGCTTCGTTAGGCCCCAGAAGACGATGCCTCTTCTTCTGCACATCACCGCAACTCCTCCTAGCGAAGCCCCCTCTGGGTGTGTGAGAGTGAAGTGGGTTGGCATGTCGCTCAAAATCAACAAACTGGAGTCACACCATGGAGACTAGAGTTCGCATCAGCGTAGGCGACATCGAAGTCGAGGCCGTCGGCGAAGAGCAGTTCGTAGTCGATCGGCTGCCCAACTTACTCTCCGATCTGCTAAGCCGTCTCGCATGCGATCGCGTTCCCGCGAATTCCCCACCGTCCGCACCCGCAGCACACCCCGCGGGCGCGAAGCTCGCGAGCATCGCAGGTGACGTCCGAGACTATTGGGCCGACGCGCCAGTTGCAGGGGTCGAGGTGGCGACCATCGGCTTAGAGCCGAACTTGGTCAGTCGGTCCGACGAGGCCGGAAGGTTCGTCATGTCCGGGCGATCCGCGGGTGAACGGTGCTCGCTCGTCACAAGCGGGCTCGAGGCCTATGTGGAGACCATGGTTCCGGTCGAGCTTTCGAACGGGCCAACCACGCTCACTGCTGTGGCCGTCGCAAGATCCGACATCAATCGGCAGTTTGCGTCACTCGGCGTTGTCCGCGAGTCCGACACCGGGATCGTCATCATCGATCTGCTCGACGCTAACGGTGCGCCGCTTGAAATGGTTCCTTCGACTGATATCACTCTCACCGCCGCGAATGGCCTTGTCGTCGGAAGCGGACCATACTTTTTCGGAGCCAGCGGCGATCTCCAGCCGCAGGCTGACTTACCCCTTAGTCGCGCGTTCGCCAAACGCGCCAGAGCGGCCTTCATCAACGTTCCAACTGGCGACCACACCATCCAAATTACTGCAGTCGGGGCCGGAAACACGCTCGCACGGGCCATCATCGCGGTACCTACCGTTAGCGGAGCGACGATGCTTCAGGCGAAGCTGCCTGCCTAGTCGACATCTGAAGGGGCCTTCTCGTAGTGAAGCCAGCCCGGCAAATGGCTTGCACTGCAGAACCAAAATGCCATCGTCGCTCGATGAAGGCGATGCCTAACCCCTCCATCGAGCGGAAGTGCCAAAGGCCGCTTCGCGCCCGTTGGCCCGCCGCTCATGTCGAACGTTGGGCGTCATGAACCAATGTTGACGACGCGTATTGATGCAGAGCGTTTCATCAAACAAGGGAACTTTATATGAACTCAATACTGGCACCTGTGGTGCTGCTGGTCCTCTGGACGCTGGTCATGCTTGTCTGGGGCGTATCGCTGCGGGTCGCCATGTCCCAGAGCGCTGGCGATGGCGATCCCAATTTCGGCAAGCGCATGGTTGAAGCCGGCGAGGTGCTGCCTGCGGTGTCGCAATACAAGATTGACAACTACAATCATCTGACTGAGCAGCCGACGCTCTTCTACGCGATCGCGCTCACGCTGGCCGTACTTGACGCCGGGTCAGGCATCAATTTCATTCTTGCTTGGACTTATGTCGGCTTGCGGGTCGTTCACAGCCTAATTCATGCAACAACCAATCACGTGATGGTGCGCTTCACTTTTTTCGCGCTAGCTACCATCCCACTGGTATGGCTCGCGGTCAACGCGGCACTGCTTGTGTTTTGAAGCAAGAGTGCAATACCGGTTCTACTAACCACAGCTAATGCACCAGCTCTGGCCGCACGGATTCGGGGGGAGTCATGCCGTGAAGGCAGCGCTGATGCCCAACAAACCGTTGCAGCCGACGGCGCTTCGCGGCGCGGCTGAACTTGCTCGTTGGGCCTAAATAATGAGGAGCCATATAGTGCGCTTTACTTCAATTAGTCTTTGCAGATTGGGTTTTTGAGCGGCAGCAGATTGTTCCGGCCAAAACGAAACCGCCCCCTGGGCCGCGAGGCCGAGGGGGCGGATTACAGCTGATCAAATCAGGCGGCGACCGGGTGCAGCAGTTGCCAGGCCATGTAGGCGATCAGCCCCACCTGGACGAAGAACAAGCTAGCGCGTATCCACACCAGAATGGGCCGGGTGCCGATCAGATGCACCACGGATTGCGCGACACGCGCGCCGAGCACGTAGCAGGCGAGGCCATCGACTACCGCGCTTCGGCCCAGCGCCGCCGCCGCCAGCACCACGACCGCGAACAGCGCGATGTTCTCGACGCAGTTCGCGTGTGCGTGGCGGGCGCGCACGACGATGCCTGGATCGTCGACGGGTTTTTCCCGCTCCCAGTGATTCATAGGCTTCTTGCCGGTCAGCGAGAGCGGAACGCGGTAGGTACCGTAAAACAACACGAGCGCGAACATCCACAGCACGTAGTACATCAGGGCTTCTATACCGTTCATGTCAATTCTCCAGAAGTTGATTGGATGGGGCGGGGCAGGGCCATACGCCGACTAGGCGTATCTGCGCTGTTTTGAGTCCTGCTTGCCGCGTCTTTGCTCACAGCGTCAGTCTTTCTTGCGGCTGGCGTAGTAAGCCGCCACCTTGGGATGCGCAGCCACGCGTTCAGCGTGCTTGACCAGCGCAGGGGCAAGGCGATCCGGTATGTCTTTGGGGATATGATCCAGCGCACCCGAACGCAGCCAGCGCACCAGGCCGAACACTTTGAGATCGGCGACGCTCAGCCGTTTCTCCACAAACCATTCGCCCTCGCCCGCCTTTAAGCGGATTTCAAGCTGCTCAAGGAAACGCGGGATGGAGCCAGCCGCCAGCGCCTCGCGCGCTTTTTTCTTGTCGTCATTGCCCATCTGCATGGTGTTGCCGATGCGCGAGCCAATGTCTTCGGCGGCGTCCATCACTTCATCGCACAGGGCTGCCTGCAGGTCGTCCTTCGGATACAAGCCCGCAAGTTTGCCGACGTAGCGATTGATGGTGTTGGACTGGCTAATGCTTTTGCCATCAACCTCCAGCACCGGCATGGCCTGGAAGGGCATTTTGTCGCGGTTGGTGGGCCAGTCCTGCGCGGCAATGCGGCGGTCCTCGAACGCGATGCCGCCGATGTGAAGCGCAAGGCGCGCGGGTTCGCCGCGGCCGCCGTCAAAATCGAAATAGGTCAGTACGAGCTTGGCCATGAGTGAACTCCTCTGAGTGATTTCTAAACTTGCAAAATGCAAGTGAATATACTCTAGAACACTTGCAACATGCAAGCTAATCCTCTAATCTTTTAGAATGAAAAATAAATTGCGGCCCCGACGATCCATCTGCGCGATGGCCTGTGCGCTGGATATTGTGGGCGACCGCTGGACACTGCTGGTGATACGCGACATGGTCATGGGCAGCAAACGCTACTTTCAGGACTTCCTAGAGTCCGACGAGAAGATCGCGTCGAACATCCTCGCCAGCCGACTGAAACTCCTGGAAGGCACCGGGATGATCACGCGCGCCATCGACTCCGAACATGCCCGCCGGGTGATCTACTCGCCCACCGCGAAGGCACTGGATCTTTTGCCCGTGATGCTTGAATTGGTGCGCTGGGGCGCCACACACGAGCCCAAGACTGGCGTGACGCCGACCTTCGTCCGCCGGATTGCGGACGACCGCGAAGCGGTGGTCAGCGAAATCCGCTCGCGTCACAGCATCGCGGGCAAGCGTCGTCGCATTCCTGGCCGATGAGTGCGCATCCCATATTCACATCGTTATTGGTAGGTTCGTCCTGACCCAACAAGGCGCTCCAGCCGACCGTTTTGCCTTCGCTTCGCTACGGCAAAACGGCGGCTGAGCTTGGGCGT
>JAYVME010000339.1:0-8841 GCA_043759115.1 Betaproteobacteria bacterium
GATTTCATCACAGCGAGCGCGGCTTGGTGCAGATCGTCACGGTAGGCGCCAAGGCAGTCTTCGAGTAGCACGACGTAATAGTCGCGCAACTCGGCGTCGCGTGCGCTTGCTTCTACGCAGCCATGGGTCGAGACGCCGGCGAAGATAGCAGTTTTCATGCCGCGCGCTTTCAACGTCGCGTCGAGATCGGTGCCGTAGAAACCGCTCGGGCGTTGCTTGTCGAATACAATCTCAGATGGTATCGGCGTAAGCTCGTCGATGATCTGCCAGCCCCAGTGGCCTTCGACCGTCGTGGCCGTGCTTTCATCGTAGCCGCGCTTGACGAACATCCAGCGCAGCGTGGATGGGGATTCGTAGCGGTGATCGGCCTGTCGCGCGTAACGTATATGCACGACCTGTACGCCGAGTTCGCGCGCCCGCGCAAGCACGCGCATGGTGTTCTGTACAATGCCGCGCGCATGCGCTTCTGCGAATTCACCGCGGCGACGATCGACGCCGGCCGCGCCAAGATAATCGTTCTGCATGTCTACGAGAATCAGCGCCGAGGATTGCGGATGCGTGAGTTCTTCGATCGACTCGCAGACCGGTTGTCCGGCGATTATCCGCATGTGGGCTCCATTGAATCAACAGTGGCGGGACATCGTGGGTCAATCCGCGAAGCCACGGCTGCCTGCCGTTTACGCTTGTGGTGCGCAATAATTTGGGTCACTTGTGATTGATGGGTAGCCCGCGTTGTGTGTGAAGCATTATGGCATGATGAGCGTACGGTTGTCGCCGAACTTGAATGCATACGCTGAGCGATTCGTTCGCTCAATCAAGGAGGAATACTTGGCAAGGATGATCTTCTTCGGGCAGGCGTCGCTGCGTCATGCGCTTGATGAATTCATGGCTCATTACCACGAGGAGCGCAATCATCAGGGCTTGAAGAATAATCTGATCCGGCCTTGCGCGAAGGACGCAGCCAACGACGGAGAGGTCATCCGGCGTCGGCGGCTCGGCGGCACGCTAAACTACTACTACCGTGCAGCAGCGTTAGGGATCCGACCCTGAGGTTTCCCCGCATTTATGTTGCGATTGTTGCACATGCGCGAGCAGCCTGCCTGGTGAGCGGTGGAATCGCCTGCCATGGTACAAGTTGATGAAGATAGCGTGAACACATCCATCACCACCATTACCCAATGACTGCACAGAAGAATTGATTCGCGGCGGAACAGACCGAGGCTCCACAGGCTATCTTTGGATTGCGCGATGAGGGTCAGCCACGAGGATCCGCTGGAACCGGAGTCGTCTGGCCGCTAGTGCTTCGCGAGCACGCGGCGCACGACATCCTTGTCGATGTCGACGCCGATGGCATTGGCGCGTATCTTAGGCGCCAAAGGCAAGTATGAATCTCAAGCAACTCAAAGCGCTATGCGAAGTCGTTGACCGCGGTTACACCATCTCCGGGGCGGCGCAATCGCTGTACCGGACCCAGCCGAGCATCACTCGGCAAATCCAGGAACTCGAAAAGGAACTGGGCATCGAGCTTTTCGTGCGCAAGCGCAACAAGATATTGGACATGACCCCGCCGGGGCGGGAAGTCGTGGCGATCGCTCGGCGGATGCTCGACGACGCGAAGAATATCGGGCGCGTGAGCGATGAGTTGTCGCAAGTGATCGCCGGCGAGTTTTCCATCGCGACCACCCATACCCAGGCGCGCTACACGCTGCCGCCCGTCATCCGCAAGTTCATGGCAAGCCATCCGCGAGTGAAGCTCAACCTGCGGCAGGGCACGCCTGCGCAGTGCTGCGAGCTGGTGGCGCAGGGCAGGGCCGACATCGCGATCTGTACGGAGACCGAAAACCAGCCGGAAGAAGTGGTCGTTATGCCGTGTTATGGGTTGAGCCGCAGTGTCGTCACGCCGCCCGGGCACCCGTTGCTGCGCGTGAAGTCGCTGACGCTCGCCGCTATCGCGCGCTATCCCATAATCACCTACGACGAGGGCTTTAGCGCCCGCTCCATCGTCGACACGGCCTTCGCCGACAGCGGCCTCACGCCGAACGTGGTGCTGAGCGCAATCGATGCCGACGTCAGCAAGGCGTACGTGGAAATGGGGCTGGGCATCGCCATCCTCGCGACGATCGCTTTCGATGCGCGCAAGGACGTCAACCTGCGCCAGCGCGATGCGAAGCGCCTGTTCGCTCCCAGCACGCTCGGCATCGTCGTGCGCCGCAACAGCTACCTACGCGGCTACATGATTGACTTCATGCGGCTGTTTGCCCCGACGCTGAAGAAGTCCGACGTGGACAGGGCGGTCGCCGGCCGGCGCGTCGCGTACACTCACGCGAGCCTGCCGTCGCTCTGACGCGGGTCCGGTTCTTCCGTCTTACTATGCAAAAAACGTATAGTGTGAAGCATATTTTTCATTTTATTTGATAGCGGGCCTCTGCTAGCATGGCATTCGTTTCGATTGCAGCGACATTTTGATTGCAGCGACATTTTGATTGCGGCGACAGATTGCGGCGACACAAAAAGAACAACGGCAGCCCAGAACCATCCACGAATCAAGGAAAACCGATGTACGGCCAAATTCATCACAACTTTCCCCGCCCATCGCAAGCGCTGCTGCGGCAACTCGAGGGGATCTGGACGTCCACCATCGCAGACACCATGGGCCGCCATGGCGTGATGATGCCAGAGATACGCCCGATATTCGAACCGATCCGCATGGTCGGCGTGGCATTCACCGTCCTCAACTATCCCAACGACAACATCACGACGCACAAGGCGTTGACAATGTTGCAGCCGGGCGACGTTCTCGTGATCGATGAAGGGCGCGAGAACAATACCGGCTCCTTCGGCCACAACATGTCGCTGCAGGCGCGCAACCGCGGCGTCGCGGGCTTCGTGAGCAACGGCTGCATGCGCGACATCCGCCTGCTGCGCGAAGAAAAGTTCGTGGCATTCTGCCGCGGCGTGTGCCCGCGCTCCGCGCAAAAACACACTCCAGGCTCAATCAACGTGCCGGTGCACGTCGGCGGCCTGGTGATCAGCCCGGGCGACATCGTGGTCGGCGACGACGATGGCGTCGCGGTGATACCGCTCGCGGTGGCGGAGGACGTGATCAAGCGCGCCAAGCAGCGCATGGACATGGAATTCCAGCAGGCCAAAGACATCAGGGAAGGCAAGAGGCCGCTCGAAATCATATTTGGCGACGACTGGGTCGATACCGCCTTGAAGGGCAAGGTGCAGGAATTCAAGTAAGGCGACGCCGGAGAAAACGATGTCCAGAACCGAAGTGTTCCACGAGCGCATTGACGTGCTCATCGCCGGTAGCGGTGCCGCGGGGATGAGGGCGGCGATCGCCGCGCATGATGCAGGTGCGAAAGTGGTGCTACTCGCCAAAGGGCCGCGGCGCGCGAACCATACCCGCATGTCAGGTGGCCGCTACAACGCCGTGTCGGGCTTCAATCCCGCCGACAGCACCGATGCGTTTTTCCAGGACACGCTCGATTCGGGCGCCGGCATCAATAACTACCCGCTCACCCGCATACTCGCGGACGAGGCAATGGACCGCGCCTACGACCTGGAGAGCTATGGCCTCGCGTGGGACCGCACCGAAATCCGCAAGTACTACATGTCGATGACCGGCGGGGGCACGTTCGTGCGCACGCTGGGATCGATCGACGAAGGCATAGGCATTACCGAAGTGATGCTGCATCAGTTGCATAAGCGCGGCATCCGTATCTGCGACTTTCACATGCTCGCCGACGTGGTGCAAGACGACAACGGTCGAGTGGCGGGCGGTCTCGCACTTGATCTTTCGAAAGGCGCCTGGCGCTATTTCTCCGCTGGCGCCGTGGTCATTGCCACGGGTGGCACGTCGCAGCTGTACGAGACGAGTTCCGGTCCTGCGATCAACACGGGCGACGGCATCGCGATAGCGCTTCGCGCAGGTGCCGAGTTGGTGGACATCGAGTTCATGCAGTTCATTCCGATCTCCTTTGTGTACCCGCCCAGCGCGCGCGGCTATACGCTGATAGAACCGGCGCACTACGGCATGCGCCACTTCGATCCGACTGCGGAACCGGCACATCTGGTGAACAACAAAGGAGAGCGTTTCGTCCTCAAGCACGATCCCGTGCGACGCGAAGGCAGCACGCGCGACGTGCTCGCCCGCGCCATCATGCTGGAGATCCTCGAAGGCCGCGGTACTCCGGAAGGCGGCGTGCTCATGCTCCCCGACCCTAAAGTTTTCGATGCTTTTCTGAAGGAACGGCCAATTTACGTCAAGCGGCTGCTCGAGAACTACGGCGAAGGCCACGCGCGCATGCAGGAGCCGATCCAGGTCATGCCGAGCGCGCTATATACGCTGGGCGGTGTGCGCATCGATCCGTGGTGCCGCTGCAACGTGCGGGGGCTCTTCGTCGGCGGGGAAGCGGCGGGTGGTGTCCACGGCGCGAACCGCCTCGGCGGCAGTTCCATGCCCGATATCCAGGTGTTCGGGCGAAGAGCTGGCATCGCGGCTGCCGAGGACGCACGGCAATACGCGGGCGACGGTGCGGCCCAGCTCGACAAGGCGCGCGCCCGCGCGGCTGTACTCGAAGCCTGCATGGGGCGCAGCGACGGCGTGCGCCCGCCCGACGTCAAAAAACGCATCCAGAAACTCATGTGGGATCACGTGGGTCTTGTGCGCAACGGTCCCAAGCTCACGGAGACCTTGATGGCGTTCCGCAATCTGCGCGAGCACGTGCTGCCGACCGTTAAGGTCACGAGCAAGTCGCGGGTGCTGAACCGCGAATGGATGGAAGCCCTCGAGCTGGAAAACCTCCTCGACATCGGCGAAGCGATGGCCGCAAGCTCCCTGCAGCGGCACGAGACGCGCGGCGCGCACTATCGAACCGATTTTCCGGACACGGACCCGAACTGGACTGCGAACCTCATCGTGCGGCGCGATGCGGGCCGGTTGCAGGTGGAAAAGAAAGCCGTCGTGACATTGCAGCAGGCGTCGACGGTGCGTGAAAAAACAGGAGCTATAGCATAATGCCATCCGATATCAAGCTGCGCGCCGAAATCCGGCGCTATGACCCGAACGTGGACGCGGCGCCGCGTTACGAAACATTCGAGGTCGCGGGTCAGGACAACTGGCGGGTGCTCGACGTCATCCGTTCCGTTTACGAGAACCAGGCCGGCGATCTCGCCTATCAGTTCGCCTGCCGGGTCGGCCGCTGCGGGACTTGCGCGGTTAAGGTGAACGGCGTACCGGTGCTCGCGTGCCAGGAGCGCTGCAAGCCCGAGATGAAGATCGAGCCGCTAACGCCGTTCCCGGTGCTGCGCGACCTGGTGGTGGACCGCAGCGAGGTCGAAGCGCGCTACGAGCAACACGCGTTCGCACCGCAGCGCGCCACCCAATACGCGGGCGGACCCGAAGCGATCGAGCCAAGGCTTGCGGAAGATCTGTGCCACATGGGTTCCTGCCTTGCGTGCATGGTTTGCGTGTCGGGTTGCCCGGCGGTCGCAGAACGCGCGTTCGACGGCCCGGCGTTCATGCTGAAGCTGCGCCATATGGCGAAGCACCCGGCCGACACCGGCGACCGGCTCGCGCAGGCGATCGATGCCGGCATGCTGGAATGTTTCGGTTGCGACCTGTGCACGCAGTTGTGCCCGGCGGACCTGAGTCCGGCGCAGGCAATACGCGAGTTCCGGCGTGACATGATATTCGGGGGGAGTGCCAAGCATGAGTAACGCCGCGTTACCGAGGAATACCACGCGTCAGGCCGAGGGGATATTGTACGGCGAGGTGGCGCGCACGCTGCACCGGTTGAGCGGCGCGGTTATCATCGTGTTCGTACTGGTGCACGTGATCGTCCAGGCGGTGCGGCATGTGCCGGTGTTCGCGTCGGCAAACGCGGCAGCACCCTGGCTTAAGGCGTTGCAGGAACAGAACTGGGTGCACGCCATTCTGTTTTTCTGCATCGCATTCCATACGTTCTATGGGTTGAAGCTCCTCGCCGGCGAGCTGGGCTTCTATCTCCATTACAAGACCGCGTTCTGGGCCATCGCCGCCGTCAGCGCCCTGTTCGGTTTGCGCGAGGTAGTCCGTTATGCAGGCATCTAGTCGTATCGTTTTCGGCCGCGCGTTCCGCGTGACGCCGGCGTGGCTGTGGGTGATGCAGCGCGCCTCGGGCCTGCTGCTCGGCCCGCTGGTCGCCGTGCACATGTGGATGCCGGACATGAGCCAGAACCGCGCGCTCAATGCGGTGCTGCTCCTGATGGTGGTCGGGCACGGCTACAGCGGAATACGGCGCCTCGTTCAGCTCGAACGTCGCTCGGCCGTCGTCACGGCGCAAGCATGGATGTGGCTGATACTCGTGGCGCTGTTCGGTCTGCTAATCGTGCTTTCTGGCCGATAACTGTACGCACTTGCGCTGGAGGGGTGGCATGGATGCGAAACTAACGAACCCGCACTCGACGCGCGGCGAGAACGAGCGCAAGGTTTTTCACCGCGACCCCACGCCGCACATTTTCCGGCCGATCACTTTCAGGTCGGTGCGCGTGCGCAATCGCATCACGATGTCGCCCATGTGCCAGTACTCGGCGCAGAACGGCGTGCCGGGGGACTGGCATTTCCAGCATCTCGCGTCGCGCGCGGTGGGTGGTGCTGGCATCGTGTTCACCGAATCGGTGGCGATCGAGCCGCGCGGGCTAATCTCCCCGCATTGCCTGGGCCTGTGGAACGACGAACAGCGCGATGCATATGCGCGCATCGCGCGCTGCGTGAAGTCGGCGGGCGCGGTGCCGGGGATCCAGCTTAACCACTCCGGTCGCAAGGGCGCCGTCGGGCGTCCATGGGAAGGCGGCAAACCGCTGACGCAGACCGAGGGCGCGTGGCCGCTGATCGGTCCGTCGGCGCTGGCTTTCGGCGACGGTTATCAAGTGCCGGCGGCCATGGATGTCGAGACGATCGCGCGCACGCTCGACCTGTATGCGATCGCGGCGGGCCGTGCGCACGCGGCAGGCTTTCAGGTGGTCGAGGTGCACGCCGCGCACGGCTATCTCGCGCACGAGTTCCTATCGCCCTTGTCGAACCAGCGCACCGACCGCTACGGCGGCAGCTTCGAGAACCGCGCGCGTTTCCTTCTCGAAGCGGTAGACGCCGTGCGCTCGCAGTGGCCGGACGATCTGCCGCTGTTCGTGCGCATCTCCGCCACCGACTGGGCCGAAGGCGGCTGGGACCTCGACAGCAGCGTGCAACTCGCGCAAATGCTGAAAGCGACAGGCAAGGTTGATCTCATCGACTGTTCGAGCGGCGGACTCGTGCAACGGCAGAAGCCCATCATCCACCCCGGCTATCAAGTGCCTTTCGCGGCGGCCGTGCGCAGCGGCGCCGGTGTTGCGACGAGCGCGGTGGGCATGATTTACGGTCCCGACATGGCCGAGCAGATCGTGGCGAACGGGCAGGCGGACATGGTGAGCCTGGGCCGCGCCATGCTGACCGATCCGTACTGGCCGTTGCACGCCGCAAAAGCGCTGCGTGCCAAAATCGATTGGCCCGCGCAATACGAGCGCGGCGACATCTACTGATATTCCAGTACATATCCGACGTGGACTTGAAACTTTCCGGAAAAACCACCCTGGTCACGGGTGCGAGCAGCGTGGGGCTCGGCCGCGCCGTTGCCCTGGGGTTGGCGTGCGAAGGTGTCGCGGTTGCCATCACTGCGCGCCGCGGCGATCTGCTCAGACAAGCCGCGCAGGAAATCAAGGCTGCCTCCGGCCATGTGCCCGTCGTAATCGAGGCGGATCTTTACCAACCGGAAACACCGGCGCGACTGGCGGTCGAAGCGCGCGGCAAACTGGGGCGCATCGATATTCTCGTGAATGCGGCGGGCGGCAGCCGCCCGATTCCGTTCGATTCACCGCCGGAAGTATGGGGGGAATCCATGTTGCTCAACTTCTTTCGTCTGCGCGAGCTCACGCACGCGATTCTGCCCGGGATGATGGAAAACAAGTGGGGCCGCGTGATCAGCCTCACCGGCTCGTCCGAGCCCTACAACATTAACGCAGCCAATCCGGCCAAGGCGGCGATCCACGCTTGGACGAAAGGCCTGTCGCGCGAAATGGGCAAGTATGCGATTACCCTGAACTGCATCAAGCCCGGGCGCATCACCAGCGAGCAGATGTTGCGCATGTACCCGACGGAGGAAAAGCGGCGCGAATTCACGCGCGAGGTTCCGATCGGGCGTTTTGGGGCGCCGGACGAACTCGCGGACCTGGCGGTCTTTCTCGCGTCGCCGCGCGCCGGTTACATCACGGGCACGGCGATTGCGGTGGATGGCGGCCTCAGCCGCTTTGCCTTCTGAATTCGTATCCACACTTAAAACCAGTTCAATAACGCGGAGCACGCCATGAATCGACTTATCAAGCAAACGCTATATGCTGCGGCTGCCGCAACGAGCATCTCCGGCAGCGCCGTTGTGGCGCAGACTTTTCCCGCCAAATCGTTGCGTATCGTCGTGGGGCTTGCGCCAGGCGGCGGCACCGACATCGTGGCGCGCATGGTGGGTCAGCGCCTGGGCGCGGCCATCGGTCAGCAGGTCATTATCGACAACCGCCCGGGCGCAAGCGGCAACATCGCGGCCGAAATCGTCGCAAAGTCGCCCGCCGACGGCTATACGCTCATCGTCGTCACGGCCAGCCATGCCATCAATCCCAGCCTGTACTCGAAAATGAATTATGACCCGATCAAGGATTTCTCGGCGGTCACCCAGCTCACTGCGCAGCCGTATTTGTTCGTAGTGAATCCGAGCGTGCCCGCGAAAACGGTGAAGGAATTCGTTGCGCTCGCCAAAAGCCGCAAGGGCG
>JAYVME010000340.1:0-3857 GCA_043759115.1 Betaproteobacteria bacterium
GCGGGCCTGCCCAAGCCGACCGGTTGTGTCTAGCACCGCGTTCGCCGGCGCGCGCCGCGTAACCGATTAGCTGCAATCGTATCCATGCCGGCGCTTACCGTTGCTTTCGCGCTGCTGTTCTACGCAGCGGCGGCAGTGCTCGCCGGCGGCGTGGGTTATCACATCTGGTTGTACGCGCGAACGCCCCAGCCGCTGAAGATACCGGTCACACCCGCACCGACGACGCGCGCAGGGGTCGTGCTGCGCATGGTGAAGGAAGTCACGCTGTTCGAGAGCCTGTTCAAAGCCAATAAGTGGATCTGGCTGTTCGGCTGGGTGTTTCACGTCGCGCTGCTGCTGGTGGTGTTGCGTCATCTGCGCTACTTCACCGAGCCGGTCTGGACGTGGGTCGTGCTCATCCAGCCCTTCGGCGCTTACGCTGCGTTTGCACTGCTGGCCGGTCTCGCCGGTTTATGGGCGCGCCGCTTTCTGGTGGATCGGGTGCGCTACATCAGCAGTCCGTCGGATCATCTGATGCTTGCTCTTCTGGTTGCAATCGCAGTGAGCGGTCTCGCGATGAAATATGTCGCGCACACCGACATTGTGGCGCTCAAGGCATTTTTTCTCGGGCTCATGGTCTTCACCTGGCAGCCGCTGCCGGCGGATCCCGCGCTGCTGCTTCATCTCGTGCTGGTCGCGGCGCTCATGATCGTGTTTCCCATGAGCAAGTTGCTGCACGCGCCGGGCGTATTCTTCAGCCCGACGCGTAACCAGGCGGATAATCCGCGCGAGCAGCGCCATGTGGCCGGGTGGTCGGCGCGAATCGACAATACCGGCGCCGGCGCGGGGCATTGATCATGGCCGAATTCGAAACGCCGGCGCTGCGCAAATACCCGGTGATCCCGCTGGTGCGTGAAGACAGCATGGCGCACAGCAAGCCGTTCGTTGCCAAGGCGGTTTATCAGACGCCCCTTGGTTTCCCGGGCGAACTGGTGCCGGACTGGGAAAACGTCGCGGTAAAGAAGCTCGGGTCGCTCGTGTCGCAATCCCGCGCGCTGCAGGTGTTTCTGGATTCGTGCGTCAAATGCGGCGCGTGCACCGACAAGTGCCACTATTTTCTCGGCACCGCGGATCCGAAAAACATGCCGGTCGCGCGCCAGGACCTGCTGCGTTCGGTGTACCGGCGTTATTACACGGTTGCCGGCAAATTGTTTCCGTGGCTGGTCGGTGCGCGCGATATGACCCGGCGCGTGCTCGATGAGTGGTACAGCTACTTTCACCAGTGCTCGCAATGCCGCCGCTGCGCGGTGTTCTGCCCGTACGGCATAGACACGGCCGAAATTTCGATGGCGGCGCGGGAAATAATGGCCACCGTCGGCGTGGGCCAGAAGTATTCGAACGAGATTATCGGCAAGGTCCACAAGATCGGCAACAACCTCGGACTTCCCGCGCCGGCGCTGCGCAATACCCTTGAAGGCCTGGAGGAGGACGTCAAGGACGAGACCGGGGTGGACGTGAAATTTCCACTCGACGTGAAAGGCGCCGAGATACTGGTCGTGACGCCGAGCGCCGACTTTTTCGCCGAACCGCACATTGACGGACTGATCGGCTACGCCAAGGTATTCCATGCCGCCGGCATTTCGTGGACGCTGTCTTCGCATGCCTCGGAGGCCGCGAATTTCTCCATGTTCATCGGCAACCACGATAATCTGCACAAAGTCGCGCTGCGCATCCGCGAGGCAGCCATCGATCTGGGCGTGAAGCGCATCGTGGTCGGCGAGTGCGGCCACGCCTGGCGCGTCGCCTACAGCTTCTGGAACACGCTGATCGGGCCGTTCGATTTTCTCGACCCGGCTTATCCGGTGCCGCAGCACATCTGCGAGGTGACGCATGACTTGATCGAACGCGGCGCCATCACGTTCGACAAGAGCGCCAACGACGACAGGATCGTGACCTTCCACGACTCATGCAACGTCGCGCGCGCGTCACGCATGGGCGATCAGCCGGGCGGGCAGTTCTCGATTCCGCGCGCGATTATCAAGGCCTCCGTCAACCGGTTTCACGACATGGCGCCGGACACCATACATGAGAGCACTTTTTGCTGCGGCGGCGGCGGCGGGCTGCTGACCGACGACCTCGTCGAGTTGCGCGTCAAAGGCGCGCTGCCGCGCATGCAGGCGCTGCAGCAGGTGGTGGACGAGTACGGCGTCAATTACATGGCCGCGATCTGCGCCATCTGCAAAAGCCAGTTCACCAAGGTGTTGCCGTATTACAAGCACCCGATGGACATGATCGGCAGCGTGCACGGCCTGGTGAGCACCGCCATCGTGCTGAACGCAAAAACATGATTTAACCGGAGATAGATATGTCAGCCCCCGCCAATAAGCCGGACACGAAGAGCGAGCACACTTTCCGCAGATTCAAGGACGGCGATCACAAATGGCGCTCGCCGCAGGAGCAGATCTTCAGCGCCGACGCGACCGATAAATGCCCGACCTACGTGCATAAGACGCCGCCTTGCCAGGCGAGTTGCCCGTCGGGTGAAGATATCCGCGGCTGGCTGAATATCGTGCGCGGCATTGAAAAGCCGCCGGCAGGCACCAGCATGCAGGAATACGCGTTCCGCCGCTCGACCGCGGCCAATCCTTTTCCGTCGATGATGGGACGGGTGTGCCCGGCGCCCTGCCAGACCGGCTGCAATCGCAACGTGGTCGAAGACTTTGTCGGTATCAACGCCGTCGAGCAGTACATCGGCGATTACGCTCTGGCGCAGAATTTTTCTTTTCAGGCGGGACCTGACAGCGGCAAGCGCGTCGCGATCATCGGTGGCGGTCCCGCCGGACTGTCCGCGGCGTATCAATTGCGCCTGAAGGGCCATGGCGTGACGCTCTTCGACGACCATGCCGAACTCGGCGGCATGGCCAAGTACGGCGTGCCCGGCTACCGCCTGCCGCGCAAGCACCTGAACGGCGAGATCGACCGCATCACCACCATGGGCGTCGCGGTCAAGACTAATACGCGCGTCGGCACCGATATTCCACTGCGGGACATTCAGGCGCAATTCGACGCCGTGCTGTTCGCGATTGGCTGCAAGTCGGGCCGCGGCCTTCCCGTGCCCGGAGCGGACGCGCCTAACTGCATCAGCGGTGTGGCGTTTCTCGAGGCGTTCAATCAGGGCCGGCTGCAATCGGTGGCCGGGCGGGTGGTGGTGGTCGGCGGCGGCGATACCTCGGTCGACGTCGTGTCGGTGGCGCGCCGGCTTGGCTATGTCAAGAACATGCAGGATTCCGAGCGTCCGGAGTTCGTCGTCATGGGGCATACGGCGCACGACGTCTCCACCATGGCGGCGCGCGAAGGCGCCGACGTGATGCTGATCTCGATGCAGCCGATCGAGCAAATGAACGCGGCCAAGCACGAGATCGAGGACGCCCAGCGCGAAGGCGTGAAAATTCGCGGCAGCCTGCTGCCGCTCAAGGTCATACTGGACGATGCGACCGGACGCGCGAAGGCGCTGCGCGTAATCGAGCTCGACTACACGAGCGGCAAGCCGGTCGAGAAAGCGGGCAGCGAGATGGATCTCGAGGCCGATCTCATCGTGTCCGCCATCGGCCAGTCGGGAAATTTCACCGGTTTCGAGGAATTCGACAACGGCAAGGGCCTGATCGCCGCCGACAAGTTTTATCAGGTGCCCAACCAGCAGGGAATTTTCGTATGCGGCGATATCATCCGCCCGCATCTGCTCACCACGGTGATCGGCCAGGGCTCGGTTGCCGCCGACAGCATCGACCGTTACCTCAACGGGAAAGACATGGCCAAGCGTCCCAAGGTCGACGTTCATCACTTCAACCTGCTCGACAAACTGCGCGAAGTGAACCTCG
>JAYVME010000341.1:0-3851 GCA_043759115.1 Betaproteobacteria bacterium
TGGTCGATCTGGAAAAAGGCCGCATTATCGACGACAAGGAACTCAAGGACACGCTGGCCAATGCGAAGCCGTATGGCGAATGGATCGAACGCATACGCGTAAAGCTTGACGAGGTCGAGAGCGACAAACAACGGCCTGAGCGTTCGGGCGTGCCGTTGCTCGATCGCCAGCAGGCATTCGCCTATACACAGGAAGACATCAAGTTCCTGATGACGCCGATGGCAGCGAACGGCGAGGAGCCGATAGGCTCGATGGGTAACGACTCGCCGCTCGCGGTGTTGTCGAACAAGAACAAAACGCTGTACCACTACTTCAAGCAATTGTTCGCGCAGGTCACAAACCCGCCGATCGACCCGATCCGCGAAGAACTCGTGACGTCGCTGGTATCTTTCATCGGGCCGAAGCCGAATCTCCTCGGCATCGACGAATTGAACCCGCCGCTGCGACTGGAAGTCAGTCAGCCGGTGCTCGATTTCTACGAAATGGAAAAAATCCGGCACATCGACCGCTACACCCAGGGCAAATTCAAGTCCTGCGAGCTTGATATCTGCTACCCGGTAATCTGGGGCAAGCAGGCGATCGAAGCCCGCCTCGCGTCGCTCCGCGCCCAGGCCGAAGACGCGGTGCGCAGCGGCTATTCGATATTGATCATTTCAGACCGCAAAGTCGACCGCGATCACGTCGCCATTCCGGCCCTGCTTGCTGTCTCGGGAATTCACCAGCATCTGGTCGCCAAGGGACTGCGAACATCGACTGGCCTGGTGGTCGAAACCGGTTCGGCGCGCGAAGTGCATCACTTTGCGCTGCTTGGCGGCTATGGCGCCGAGGCGGTGCATCCTTATCTTGCCTTGGAATCGCTACTCGACGTCGCGCAGCGCGGCCTGATTGGGGTGGACGTCGACGGCAGGAAAGCGATCAAGAATTTCGTCAAGGCAACCGGCAAGGGCTTGCGCAAAGTGATGTCCAAGATGGGCATTTCGACCTACATGTCTTATACCGGCGCGCAGATTTTCGAGGCGGTCGGCTTGTCGCGCGCGCTGATCGACAAATACTTCACCGGCACCAGTTCGAACATCGAGGGCATCGGCATCTTCCAAGTAGCGGAAGAGGCTATGCGCATACACCAAGCGGCCTTCGGCGACGACCCGGTGCTTGCGCATGCACTCGACGCCGGCGGCGAATACGCGTATCGCGTGCGTGGGGAAGACCACATGTGGACGCCGGATGCCATCGCCAAGCTGCAGCACTCGGCGCGCAGTAATTCCTTCGCGACCTACCTGGAATACGCGCAGATGATCAACGATCAGTCGACACGGCATATGACGTTCCGCGGGCTGTTCGAATTCCGGTTTGACCGCTGCGCGCCGGTGCCGATTGAGGAAGTCGAACCGGCGGCGGAGATCGTCAGGCGTTTTTCGACCGGCGCGATGTCGCTTGGCTCGATATCAACCGAGGCGCATACCACGCTCGCCGTCGCGATGAACCGTATTGGCGGCAAATCGAACACCGGCGAAGGCGGCGAAGACCGCAACCGGTATGCCCCGGTTAAAGCGGGCGAAACACTCGCGTCGCGACTCGGCAAAGCAAACGTTGAAAGCGACATCGTGCTTAAAGAGGGCGATTTGCTGAAGTCCAGGATCAAGCAAGTCGCGTCCGGCCGCTTCGGCGTTACCGCCGAATACCTGGCATCGGCCGAGCAGATCCAGATCAAAATGGCGCAGGGCGCCAAGCCCGGCGAAGGCGGTCAGCTCCCGGGCCGCAAAGTTTCCGAATTTATAGCCCGGCTGCGATATTCGACGCCGGGGGTTGAACTCATCTCGCCACCGCCGCATCACGACATCTATTCGATCGAAGATCTGGCGCAACTGATCCACGACCTGAAAAACGCGAATCCCCGTGCGTCGATCAGCGTCAAGCTCGTATCCGAGACCGGCGTTGGCACAGTTGCCGCAGGCGTGGCCAAGGCGAAGGCAGATCATGTGACGATTTCCGGCCATGACGGCGGCACCGGCGCGTCCCCGTGGTCGTCGATCAAGCACGCCGGCACGCCGTGGGAACTGGGGCTTGCAGAAACCCAGCAAACGCTGGTGTTGAACCGCTTGCGGGGCCGCATCGCGGTGCAGGCTGACGGGCAAATGAAGACCGGCCGCGATGTGGTGGTCGGGGCGCTGCTGGGCGCAGACGAGTTCGGATTCGCCACTGCGCCGCTCGTGGTTTCAGGCTGCATCATGATGCGCAAATGCCACCTGAACACGTGCCCGGTCGGCGTCGCGACGCAGGACCCGGTGCTGCGCAGGAAATTTCAGGGCAAACCCGAACACGTAATCAATTACTTCTTCTTCGTGGCTGAAGAAGCGCGTGCGTTAATGGCGCGACTCGGCATCCGTAAATTTGACGATCTGATCGGGCACGCGGAATTGCTCGACACGAAGCAGGGCGTTGAGCACTGGAAAGCCCAGGGGCTCGATTTTTCGAAAATCTTTTATCAACCACAAATGCCGGCCGATGTTTCCCGCCTGCATTGCGAGGAGCAGGACCATGGTCTGGAGCGCGCGCTTGACCATCGGTTGATCGAGCTCGCCAGGCCCGCGCTCGAGCGCCGCGAGAAGGTGACCATCGAGATGCCGATCCGCAACATTAACCGCACCGTCGGCACCATGCTGTCGGGCGAGATCGCGCGGCGCTATGGTCACGATGGCCTGCCCGACGACACCGTTCACGTACGTTTCGCCGGCTCCGCTGGGCAAAGTTTCGGCGCGTTCCTGGCGCACGGCGTAACCCTCGACCTGATCGGCGATACCAACGACTATTGCGGCAAAGGGCTCTCGGGCGGGCGCATCAGCGTGCAACCGTCGTCCAAGTTTCGCGGCGACCCGCTGCACAACATTATTACCGGCAACGTTGTGCTCTACGGTGCAATCGCGGGTGAAGCTTATTTCCGCGGCGTTGCGGGCGAGCGCTTCGCAGTCCGGAATTCCGGCGCACAGGCGGTGGTGGAGGGTGTCGGCGACCACGGCTGCGAGTACATGACCGGCGGCACGGTTGTCGTGCTCGGTGCAGCCGGTCGCAATTTTGCAGCCGGCATGTCGGGCGGCATCGCCTATGTGCTCGACGAGGACGGCGAGTTCCGCAAATACTGCAATATGTCGATGATCGACATTGAGCCGGTGCTGTCGGAGTCCGAGCAGGTGGCAAAAATCGCGCGCGACATCTGGCATCAAGGGCGTGCCGACGAGACACTGTTAAGGCGCCTGATCGAAAACCATGCCCGTTATACCGGCAGCGGCCGCGCGCACGAAATTCTCGATAAGTGGGGCGTCTATCGCCCGCGCTTCGTCAAGGTATTCCCGAAAGAATATAAACGCGCGCTCACCGAGCTCGCGGCTGCCGGCCGCAAAGCGGCGGCGTGAAACCCACTTAAGCGCGCAGATCGCACACCATGGGAAAAGTCACCGGATTTCTCGAGTATCAACGCCTGCAAGAGGCCAGTGACGACACGCGGTCGCGCACGAAACACTATCGTGAATTCGTCCATCACCTGAGCGACGATGAGGCGAAAATACAAGGCGCGCGCTGTATGGACTGCGGCACTCCGTTTTGCATGACCGGCTGCCCGGTTAATAACATCATTCCGGACTTCAACGATCTTGTTTACCAGCAGGATTGGAAGACCGCGAGCGAAACTCTGCACTCGACCAACAACTTTCCCGAGTTCACCGGACGCGTCTGCCCGGCGCCGTGCGAAGAAGCCTGCACGCTGCGTATCAACAATGACCCGGTCGGCATCAAGTCGATCGAACACGCGATCGTCGACAAGGCGTGGGAAGAGAAGTGGGTCAGGCCGCAGCCGC
>JAYVME010000342.1:0-3844 GCA_043759115.1 Betaproteobacteria bacterium
AAACATCCACAGGTGACAGTCTTCCCAGCCCATCGCGATCTGGATCGCATCGTGGAGATCGTAAAACGTCATATTGCCCGGCGCCTCCAACCGCCGCCAGATCGGTGGTTCAATGTATGGAAGCACGATTTTCAGTTGATAAATATGCGCAGTGTCGCTCATATCACGCCTCGTCGGGATCGGGATTCTCGGTCGCCGCCGCGTCGCGCAACCGCGCGACAACGTCGGCGGGCGCCTGCGCCGCACTTTTCGGCGTCGCGCATTGCACGTCGCCATTTTGCGCGCGATGGCGCAACGCATGGTCCATCAGGGTCAATGCGAGCATCGCCTCGCAAATCGGCGTCGCGCGGATGCCGACGCACGGATCGTGGCGCCCGTGCGTCTCGATGGTCGTCGCATTCCCCGCTTTGTCTATGGTGCGGCGCGCGAGCCGGATGCTGGAGGTCGGCTTGACCGCCACGTTGACGATAATATCCTGCCCGGTCGATATCCCACCCAGGATGCCGCCCGCGTTGTTGGTGAGAAAACCCTGCGGCGTCATCTCGTCGGAATGCTCGGTGCCCTTCTGGCCGACCGCCGCGAAGCCGGCGCCGATTTCAACGCCCTTCACGGCGTTGATGCTCATCATGTTGTAGACGATGTCGGCGTCGAGCTTGTCGTAGACCGGCTCGCCCCAGCCGACCGGCACACCGGTTGCGATCGTGGTAATTTTGGCACCCACCGAATCACCGGACTTGCGCAACTTGTCCATGAATTCTTCGAGTTGCGGCACGGCACCCGCATCCGCGACGAAGAACGGATTCGCATTGACGACATCCCAGTTCTTGAACGGGACTTCAATGGGACCTAGTTGCGACAGGTAGCCGCGCACCACGACGCCGTATTTTTCATGCAACCACTTTTTCGCCACGGCCGCCGCCGCAACGCGCACGGCCGTCTCGCGCGCCGATTGCCGCCCGCCGCCGCGATAGTCGCGGATGCCGTACTTCTGCCAGTAGGTGTAGTCGGCGTGTCCGGGACGAAACGTGTCCTTGATTTTCGAATAATCCTTGCTGCGCGCATCGACGTTGCGGATCAGCAGTCCGATGGGCGTCCCGGTCGTTTTACCCTCGAACACGCCCGAGAGAATCTCCACGACATCGTCCTCGCGGCGTTGCGTAACATGGCGCGAGGTGCCGGGCTTGCGCCGGTCGAGGTCAAGCTGGATGTCGGCCGCGGACAGTTCAAGCCCCGGCGGACAGCCGTCGACCACGCAGCCGATCGCCGGCCCGTGGCTCTCGCCGAACGAAGTCACGCAAAACAATTTGCCGAGTGTGCTGCCGGACATAACGTGCCTGTGTTGACTCGATAAAACGAGTTACGAGTTTAACATAGCACCTCCCGTCCGATACCACTCTCAGAATGCGGTTAACAAACTATTCAAACTATTTCCAGTCGCCGCGCAATGCCAGCGCCATTTGCTGCAGAGCTTCCGGCGTTACTTCCTGCGGCGGCACGGCACGGCCCACCACCAGTGCGATTTGCTTGAATGGCGCGACATGCGACAGACGCGTCATGGCGCGGCCGCCTTTACGGCTGAAGAAACTTCCCCACAAACCGCGCAATGCCATCGGCACCACCGGCACCGGCGTGCGCTGAATGATGCGCGTAATGCCACTACGGAACGGGTAGAGCTCTCCGGTATCGGTAATCCGCCCTTCAGGAAAAATGCCGACCAGATCGTCGTTCGCGAGCGCCGCCGCGATTTCGTCGTAGGCTTTTTCGAGCAGCTGCGGGTTTTCCTTGTGCGGCGCGATCGCTATCGCCCGGCTGGTGCGAAACACGAAATTCAGGACCGGGATGCGGAAAATGTTGTGGTCCATCACGAAGCGGATCGGCCGGCGGCACGCCGCCGCGATTATCAGCGCATCGACATAGCTCACGTGATTGCACACCAGCACCGCCGGCCCGTCTTCGGGAATATGCTCCATGCCGCTTTTGTCGAGGCGGTAAACCGAGTGGACCAGCAGCCACACCAGAAACCGCATCAGGAATTCGGGCACCAGCGTGTAGATGTAGATCGCAACCGCCGCATTGAGGAGTGCTGTGACCAGGAATATCTGGGGAATGGTGAACCCGGCCTTGAGCAACCCCACCGCCATCGCGGCCGAACAAACCATGAACAACGCGTTCAGGATGTTGTTGCCGGCAATGATGCGCGATTGATGGCTGCGTTCCGCGCGACTCTGGATCAGTGCATATAAAGGCACAATATAAAACCCGCCGAACATACCAATCATGACGAGGTCGAACAGGATGCGCCAGTTGGCGGGCTGCGCCAGAAACTGCGCGGCCCCGATCGTGTGCTGCACCGCCGCGGTCGGGCTGGCAAAATAAAGATCGAGCGCGAAGAGCGTGAGTCCGATCGAGCCGAACGGCACCAGGCCGATCTCCACTTTGCGCCCCGACAGCCGTTCGCATAACAACGAGCCGGCGCCGACGCCGACGGAGAAGGTCGTCAGCATCAAGGTCGCAACGTGCTCGTCGCCACCCAGCACGTCCTTGCAGAAATTCGGAAACTGCGCGAGCAACGTCGCGCCATAAAACCAGAACCACGAAATTCCCAGCACCGACAGGAACACCCCGCGGTTGCGGCGCGTGAATTGCAGATTCGCCCACGTCTCGGTAAGCGGGTTCCAGTTGATCTTGAGATCGGGTGCGGCGGGCGGCGCGCCCGGCACGGCGCGGCTCGTAAAATAACCCGCGCACGCAATCGCGATCACCGCAATCGACACCAGCGTCGCTGAATGTTCCTGCGCGATCAGCACCCCGCCCACCACCGTGCCGAGCAAAATGGCGAGGAAGGTGCCCGTTTCCACCAACCCGTTGCCGCCGACCAACTCGTCGACGGTCAGATGTTGCGGCAGGATCGAGTATTTCACCGGCCCGAAGATCGTCGAATGCAGTCCCATCAGGAACAGCGCCAGAATCAGCAGCGTCAGGTTCTGCTGCAAAAATCCCGCCGCGCCGACCACCATGATGCCGATTTCGAACAGCTTCACGTAGCGGATGATGCGCGCCTTGTCGTACTTGTCGGCGAGTTGCCCGGCGGTCGCGGAAAAGAGGAAGAACGGCAGAATGAAGAGTCCCGCGCACAGATTTACCAGCGTGCCCGAACTCACGGTGGTGAGCGTCGCGGCATGAAACGCGAGCAGGATGATGAGCGCGTTTTTGTACACATTGTCGTTGAACGCGCCGAGGAACTGCGTGCAGAAGAACGGCAGGAAGCGCCGCTCGTGCAGCAACTGAAATTGGGTGTTTTGTTTTTTTATCACGTCGCGGGCCTCGTCATCATATCGTCGGGCGCGGTCAGGCATTGCGCTTGATGAATTCGACGACTGTCTGCATCGCCTCGACCAGAAAATCCTTGTTGATCCAGTAGTGCACTTCCTTGCCCTCCTTCCGGCATTGCAGCACGCCGGCTTCGCGCAAGACGCGCAAATGATGCGACACCGCCGTGCGGCTCAGCGTGGATACTTCCACGATCTCGCCGATGTTAAGGCGCTCGCCGGGCTCGAACGTGAGCAGGATGCGCTGGCGATGCGCGTCGCCCAGCGCTGCGTAGACCTTGGAGATATTGCGCCATTCGCGCGGAATCGCGCGCATGTAGTTTTTATTCATAACTATATTATTAGTTATTTAGTTATATTCTGTCAAGCCCCCTCCCCGCCCAGACGGCGCGCGGAAGAACGGACGGCGTCAACTATGCCGGATTTTTAGTTCGGGTATTCAGTAATTCGAGCGCCCAGCCCACGCCAAAACCCGTGGTATCGGACGCGACCGCACCCAGTCCGCCCTTGCTGCT
>JAYVME010000343.1:0-3842 GCA_043759115.1 Betaproteobacteria bacterium
CACGCGGCCCGCGCCGACGGCGAATGCCATAGGCAGCATCGCAAGCAACGACACGATAACACCAACGGTGAACGGAGAGGCGTGCAGGCTTAAGGCGAACAGCGATAGATCGACGCGAAATCCCGTGAACGCGAGGTGCAACAGAAAGGCGGGTAGTATAAAGACGTTAACCATGACTAATTCTCATTGTCGCGGCGCTTACCGATATTCGTCGTGTCGGAAGCTGGATCCTTACAAGAGCCGCTGCTCCAGAGTCGGTGGCACACTCCCAACGCACACATCGCGAGACATGGAGAGATCGCGACAAGCACAGGGGCAATTCCCGTAGCGACAAGCCATCCCCAATTTAGATATAGGCCGACACCGACTGCAAGCACTCCCAATAAAAGCAGACCCCGTCTCCTGGTAATTAACGACCGGAACGAATGCGACTTACGGATAAACGATTCCGCGGATATCAGTACTTCTCGATTCATGATATGTCTCCGCTCGTCTGCGGTATTGCGTCAGGGACACGATTTCTTAATAAAAGCACTGATCTTGCGTATTCCGCTGATCGTGACTGGTGATTCCGGAGGAGCGTGACCGGGCGTTCTGCCCGGTCGGCGCTGTTATGTTTGTTTACACTGTTCGGTCACGATCAGTCAAATTTCTTCGATTTTGAGGACGCATTTTGTTGTTCGGCGGCCTCTACCACGTCATCCTGCGCGGAAACGCCCGTCAGGACATCTTCTTCAGCTCTGAAGATCGCGCACGGTTCTATGAACTGATCGAGGACGGCCATTTTATCCTGACCGTCCGGTGCGCGTCATTGCACCCTATGCCCCCGGCGGCGGTGTCGACTTCACCTCCCGCGTCGTGACGCAGAAGCTGGCCGCCGCACTCGGCCAGACATTCGAGGTCGACAACCGGGCGGGCGCGGCCAGCATCATCGGCACGCAGATCGTCGCCGCCGCGCAACCTGACGGCGACACGCTGCTGTGGACAGACAACGCGTTTAACGTCAATCCGCTGATCTTCAAGGATGCGAAATACGATCCGCTCAAGGATTTCGAAATCATCGCGCAAATCGGCTCGGCGCCGCAGATGCTGGTGAGCGCTCTGGCGAGCGTGCCGCATTTCACTTATGAGCGGCTGCGGATGCAAACCGGACTTGCACTCACTCACGTGCCCTACAAAGGCAGCCGCGCCGCGCTTGCCGACCTGGTGGCGGGGCAGATCCAGCTGACTATGAACTCCGCCGCACCGTGCATACCGCTGGTGCAGGCCGGCAGAATCAAGGGCCTCGGCGTGGCGGCGACGGCGCGGCTGCGTCAGCTGCCGGAAGTCCCGACCTTCAACGAATCCGGATTGAAGGACTTCACCGCCGCTGCTTGGTATGGCGTTTTCGCGCCCAAGGGAACCCTGCGGGAAATCGTCAGCCTGCTCCACCGTGAACTGCGCAAAGCACTGGCGAGCCCGGATACCAGCGACCGCTTCGCCGCCCAGGCGCTGGACATCGCGCAGGGCTCGCCGGAGGACTTCAAACACCAGCTCGCGACCGAGATCGAGAACTGGAAACTGGTGATCAAGCAGACCGGGCTCAAGCTGGAGTAGCCGGCAAGCGTCTCTCAGAGCGATTTGAAGGCCGCACGAGCGTCCGCCCGCAAGCGTCGCACGTTCATCATTCAGGACTGATCCCCGCCTGTTTCGCCACCCGCTGCCACTTCTCGATTTCGCTCTTGATGAGGGCCGCATGCTGCTCGGGCGTGTTGCCGACGGGGTCGGCGCCGCGCGTGATGAGTTCCTTGCGGATCATCGGGTCGTTCAGCGCTTTCACCAGCGCGCCGTTGAGTTTTTCCACGACCAGCCGCGGCAGGGCCGCGGGACCGACCCAGCTGAAGCCGCTACTGACTACGAAACCGGGCACGCCCGCCTCGAGCATGGTCGGCACATCCGGCACGGACGGCGAACGCGCCTCGCCGCACTGCGCGATCATGCGCAGCCGTCCGGCGCGCACGTTCTCGATCACGACCGGGATGCTCGCGATCGTCATCTGCACGTGGCCCGCGATGGCATCCACGGTGGCGGGCGCGATACCCTTGTACGGCACGTGCACGAGCTTGATTTTCGCCTGGTTGTTCAGAAGCTCGCCCGCCAGGTGGCCGACCGTGCCGGGGCCGGAACTCGAATAGAAGATCTGTTCCGGACGCGTGCGCGCAAGCGCGATCAGTTCCTTGACGTTCTTTACCGGCAGCGAGGGGTGCACCAGCAGCGCGGCCGGGATGTCGACGACCAGACCGAGCGGGGTGAAGTCCTTGACCGTGTCGTAGGGCAGGTTCTTGATCAGCGCCGGATTGAAGAAGAAACTCGCCGCGACGATCGCCGTCGTATAGCCGTCGGGCGGGCTCTTGGCCGTCATGTCCGCGCCGATCACGCCGCCCGCGCCGGCCCGGTAATCGAGCACGAACTGCTGGCCGACCAGTTCACCCATCTTCGGAGCGATCAGGCGGAAGACGATGTCGCTGTTGCCGCCGGGTGCCGCCGGGTTGATCACGCGAATTGGCTTGCTCGGGTAAGGCTGTGCGCCCGCGGCCGCCGCCCACGCCAGAAGCGCCGCACCCGCGAAAATTCTCATCATGCTTTTCTCCTCGGTCATCGTAATGGCAACGCAATCGTCCCCCAAGGGGACTTCCTCCGGGGCGTAGCGCAGGCGACTCGCCTGCAATCAGGCTGGGGCAGGCGGGTCGCCTGCGCTACCCTCATTTTGAAATGCGCTCTTGGTGTTGCCACCCAGTATATCGCGACCACGCTGTGCGTCGGCGCCGCAAACGTTACAATACATCCTGCAGTCGCCACCACGATTGATTCCCGAGGCTTCCCGCATGAAACCTTTCGATTCCACCCTCGCCCGCTCCGGCGGGCAACCTCCGAACGATCAGCGACAAGCAAGTACCAACGTCGCGTCGGTTGCCGTCCCGCCTGCGCGGTCGCATCCCCAAGGGGCCCCTGCTCCGCGCTCCGGCGGTCAACTCTTGGTTGACGCGCTCAAAGTGCACGGCGTCGACATGGCGTTCGGCGTTCCCGGCGAAAGCTATCTGTCCGTGCTCGATGCGCTCTACGACTCGCGCGACGACATCAAGTTTGTGATCTGCCGCCAGGAAGGCGGCGCCGCGAATATGGCGGACGCCTACGGCAAGTTGACCGGCCGTCCCGGCATCTGCTTCGTCACGCGCGGACCCGGCGCGACGAATGCGAGCATAGGCATCCACACCGCGTTCCAGGACTCGACGCCGCTGATTCTTTTCATCGGCCAGGTCGACAACGAAGTCGCCGAGCGCGAAGCGTTTCAGGAAATCGACTACCGCCGCATGTACGGCCAAATGGCGAAATGGGTCGCCCAGATCGACCGCCCCGAGCGGGTACCTGAAATGGTGAGCCACGCGTTTCATCTGGCGGTTTCCGGCCGGCCCGGCCCGGTAGTGCTAGCACTTCCCGAGGACATGCAGACCGCAACGGCGACGGTCGCCGACACCGCGCGTTATCAACGCGTCGCGGCGCATCCGGGGGCCGACGACATGCTGAAACTGCGCGATATGCTCGCGCACGCGCAGCGGCCCTTCGTCATGGTAGGCGGCGGCGGCTGGAACAAAAAAGCGTGCGACGATTTCCAGGCGTTCGCCGAAGCGAGCGCGCTGCCGGTGGCCTGCACGTACCGCTGTCAGGACCTCTTTGATAACCGTCATCCGAATTACGTCGGCGACGTCGCGGTGGGCATGAATCCCGCGATCGAACAGCGCATCCGCGACGCCGACCTGCTGATTGCGGTCGGCCCGCGGCTCGGCGAATGGACGACGATCAAC
>JAYVME010000344.1:0-18730 GCA_043759115.1 Betaproteobacteria bacterium
CGTGCTGTTCCATCGCGTCGCCAACACGCTCAATTACCTCGACATCAAGACCGTGATCGTATCGTGCGGCACGTGCATGGACCAGTTGCAGAAATACGAGTTCTCGAAAATCTTCCCGGGCTGCCGGCTCCTGGACATCCACGAGTACCTGCTCGAAAAAGGCGTCAGGCTCGAAGGCGTTGCTGGCGTGCGCTACATGTACCACGACCCGTGCCACACGCCGATGAAAACCCACCAGCCGCTGCAAGTCGTCAATCAATTGATGGGCGTGAAAGTGGAATTGAACGAGCGCTGCTGCGGCGAAGCGGGAACGCTCGCCGTGACGCGCCCCGACGTCTCGACCCAGGTGCGCTTTCGCAAAGAAGAGGAAATGCGCAAAGGCGCCGGCGCGTTGCGCGCGGATGGTTTCGACGGCCAGATCAAAATCCTGACGTCGTGCCCATCGTGCCTGCAGGGCCTCGCGCGCTACGACGACGATGCCGGCACCGACGCCGATTACATCGTGGTCGAAATCGCCAGACACCTGCTCGGCAAGAACTGGATGGCCGACTATGTAGCGAAAGCCAACCGCGGCGGCATCGAGCGGGTGCTGCTTTGAAACGCGTGAGGAGTGAGCAGTGAGGCGTAAGGAGAAAAGCGGCGCGGCTATCGCCTCTAACCTCTTCCCGCTCAACCCTCCTGGTTGTGAGCTGTGCGCGCAGGTCGGCGGCGAGTTGTTATGGCGTGACGACAAATGCCGCGTGGTGCTCATCAATGATCCGGATTACGCCGGCTTCTGCCGCGTGATCTGGAACGCACACGTCAGGGAAATGACCGATCTCGCCGACGCCGAGCGGCAGCATTGCCTGCGCGTGGTGCTGGCGGTCGAGCAGGCACTGCGCAATGTGTTGAAGCCGCATAAAATCAACCTCGCCAGCCTTGGCAATATGACGCCGCATCTGCACTGGCATGTGATTCCGCGCGACGTGCACGATGCGCATTTTCCGCAACCGGTGTGGGGAGCCCGGCAGCGCACGACACCGCACAGTGCCGCCTCCGAACCGGCAATGCAGGTGCGAGAATCGCTAACGGCCGAACTGTTGAACTTACTCTGAAAACCGCACCTAACCCGTTGAACGTGCATTAATTCCGCCTTATTGTAATAATCTGTAAAGGCGTGACCTTTATCACATACACACGCCGTTGGTGTCGGCTATTGTGCCCTCCTATCGGCAGCACTTGCGCCTGCGAACGAGGGGTTTTAAGCTCGCAATTGAACCTGATGAACCCACGGGGCGCCGCGCGCGGCGCCGGTCTTCCCGGGTTTTCACCGGCGGTCATGGTTGCCGTTGATGCGGGGTTCGTCAATTACTGGAGGCGGGGCTGAAATGGTTACGCAGGCGATGTCGCTTAATGAAACACAATTGCAATTCACCGACAGCGCAAGCTGCAAACGCTGGGTCGAATCGCTGCCGCTCACCAACGTGCAGTCGGCGCAGCGCTCGTTGACCGAGCAACTCGCGCTGGTGCGCCAGGCGGGCATCGCCCCGCTGGAACTGTTGCGCATACTGGAAACGTTGCGCGAGCCGATTCATTACGTGCAAGGCGAACTGGCGCGCAAGTACACCGCCAAGCCGCTGCCGCTCGATGCCGGCGAAACGGCGCTGTGGACGCGCGCAGTGGGCCTTTGGCAGGAACTCGGCGACGCCTACCTCGCGTGCCGCGACGCCCACGTGCAGGGCGCGCCGGCGCTGCACAACCATGGCGCGCTGATCGTGATGCGTTGTCTGCACTACACGGCGTGCGCGATGTTCGAGCATTACCGGATTTACCGCGAGGTACCCGCTCAACTCTGGAAAAATCTGCACCAGTTTTACGTGTTCGCGGAACAAAGCGGCTTTGCGCACACACCGGTCGCCGATACATTCAGCCGGCAGGCCGCCGACTCCAGCTGCCGCGCCGCCTATTCCCAGGCGCTGCTCGCGCATCTGGCCAATCCGTTTGCGTTATCCGGCCGCCAGATGGAATTTCTCGCGCGCTGGATCGAGAAATGGTCGGCCTTGGCCGGCCTGGCAATGCAGCCGCTGCCGCCGTCCGCAATCCCCGCGCTTAGCGTCGATCTGACGGGCAGCGCGGGCCCGACGTTTGCGGAAGAGTGCGAACCGGTCACGAGCCTGCGCTATCTCGACCTCGAGCATATCGGGCGCACGCTGCGCCAGACCATCACGCTGCTCAAACAGGGACAGACGCCCGTGATGCTCGGATTGGGCGAGGATGCGCGCCAGCCCGGCTGCGAAAACCTGCTGATGCTGCTGTATATCCAGTGGTGCCGCGCCGGCACCGGTCGCGGCGAACAGCGCAACATGATCGAAGAAAAGGCGCAGGTGTGTCTGGGCATCCACGCCGCGCACTACTTTATAAGCGGCCGCGCGTTCCGTGTGCCGGGCGCGAGACTGTCGCGGCAGGAAGAGCACGACATGCAATTGTTCGGCAATATCAGCGAGCGCACCGAACGCGCGCTCGCGTCCGGCGCCAGTTCGGCGGTGGAATCGTGGGAACTCGTGAATCAGAGCAACTCCGGCTTCATGTGCATGCTGCGCGAAACCGACGCGGAATTGCGCATCGGCCACAACCAACTCGTTGCGGTGCGTCGCGGCAGCAGAAAATTATTTTATCTCGGACTCGTGCAGTGGATGCGCGTCGAGGAAAACGACGGATTGTTCGTGGGCGTGCGCCTGTTTCCCGGCATCGCCCGCGCGGTGGTGGCGCGGCCGGCGAATTTCAACGCGCCGACCGGCATCAACGGTTTCGAACGCGCGCTGCTGCTGCCTGAAATGGCGGTGCCGGCGACGCCGGCGACGCTGATACTGCCCACGGGGTGGTACCAGGCCGGGCGTTTCGTCGAGATTTTCGGCGAGCAGAAGCAGGTCGCCAAGTTGGTCAATGTGATCGAGAAAGGCAGTGACTTCGACCGCTGCACGGTAACGCTGGTCTGATCCGACAAGAACGCGGCCACGCTACCGGCATCTACTCGTGGGACCTGCTTTCGCGGTAAGCTATCGGTCTATGACCAAGACCACCGACTTCGGCTTCGAGAAAATCCCTGAGGCGGAAAAAGCGCAGCGCGTCGCCGGCGTGTTCGGGTCGGTGGCGACGCGCTACGACCTGATGAACGATCTCATGTCGGCCGGGTTGCACCGTCTGTGGAAACGCTTCACTGTCGAGCACAGCGGCCTCAGACCCGGACAGCGCGTGCTCGATGTCGCCGGCGGCACTGCCGACCTCGCCCTACAGTTCGCGCGCCGCGTCGGCGCGGGCGGCGAAGTCGTGCTCACCGATATAAACCCCGCCATGCTCGCGCGCGGCCGCGACCGCATGCTCGACGCCGGCATCACCGCACCCGCCGTCCAATGCGATGCCGAACGCCTGCCGTTCCTGGATGCTCATTTCGATTGCGTGAGCGTGGCTTTCGGCCTGCGCAACATGACCCACAAAGACCAAGCGCTGGCGGAAATGCGCCGCGTGTTGAAGCCCGGCGGTCGTCTCCTGGTGCTCGAATTCTCGCGCGTGTGGCAGCCGCTGCAGCCGCTATATGACGCGTATTCCCTCAAGGTATTGCCGCTGCTCGGCAAACTCGTCGCCGGCGACAGCAACAGCTACCGGTATCTTGCCGAATCCATCCGCGTGCATCCGGACCAGGAGCAGTTGAAAACCCTGATGGAACAAGCGGGGCTTGAGCGTGTCGAATACTTTAATCTCAGCGCCGGGGTCGTCGCACTGCATCGCGGCTACCGGTTTTAGGTTGATTCCCGCGTTTAACGCTCACAGGAGGCTGACATGATTAAACTGTCTTCGCTGATTCTCGCGGCGGGCTTGGCCGCGGATATTGCGGGTGCGGCACCGGCCGCGACGGGCGACTCGTTTGTTTATCGCATCTCGAACGGCTATAACAACGAGATCCGCGGCACCGTCAGTTACCGCGTCGCGAAAGTCGAGGCCGATCGCATCGAGATTGCGGTGACGACCGACACGCCGAGCGCGGGCGTCGCGCGCACCGAGATTTATACGCAAGACGGCAACTGGCTGCGCCACGCGCTCGCGAGCCATGATCAACTGCGCGATTACGAATTCCCGCAGGCGTTGCCGGTCTATGCGCCGCCGGGCGACACCAGCGGTTCATGGTCGGTGCGCGTCGATGCAATCGATCCGGCGACCGGCAAACGCGCGAGCGTGCGCGTCGATGGCGAGGTGCTGGGCAGCGAGCGCATCACCGTGCCCGCGGGCACGTTTGACACCATCCGGATAATGCGCCGCGTCTATGCGGGCGACTGGGACGGTTTCATGCGCGAAACCCACATCGTCGAAATCGACTGGTACGCGCCGGCGCTCGGCCGCGCGGTGAAAAGCGACAGCAAATCGTCGTGGCAGGATATGAGCCGCTGCGGGCGCGGCGGCGGCTGCCCCTGGTTCCGCGGCGACTGGAATGTCTTCGAACTCGCCCAAACCAGCACTACAAAGCCCTGATCTCATGGAGAAAGCCGGTAACGTCGCAAAGGGTGATCGAGATCGCTGCAAAGTTTAATAGTGGCGGCGCGTGGAGTTGATAGAATGAGGCCCCGACGTTAGATCGGCCAGGAGAAATTATGAAAAAAGTGATGATGATTATTGCAACGCTGTTGAGCATGGGCCTGATGTCCGAAGCAGCCGACGCCGCACGTCTTGGCGGTGGCTCCAGCATAGGCCGGCAACGCACCATTACGCCGCCCGCGGCCAAGCCGCCGGTAGCACAACAAGCACCAGCGGCCACCCCCGCCACGCCGGCACCGCAACCGTCGGGCATGAGCCGATGGCTCGGGCCACTGGCAGGGCTCGCGATCGGCGCCGGACTCGCGTCGATGTTCATGGGCAACGGGCTGGGCGGCGCATTCAGCAGCATCCTGATGATGCTCGCCATCGCAGCCGCGGTATTTTTTGTGGTACGCATGCTGCGCTCGAAACCGCACGCCGAACCCCTGCAATACGCGGGCGCGGGCGCGCCTGCGGCACCCGGTATGCAGCCCGATATTTCATCCGGCTTCGGCGGAGGTGCTGCCGCGGCGCCGGCGGCGAACCCGTTTCCGCCCGGCTTCGACGCGGCGCAGTTCACGCACCACGCCAAGCTGAACTTCACCCAGTTGCAGGCCGCGAATGACAAAAGCGATCTGTCGACCATGCGCGATTTCATGACGCCCGAGTTGTATGCCCAGGTCGCAGCCGACATCAGTGCGCGCGGAAATGCGGCCCAGCAAACCGATGTCGTGACGCTTGAAGCTGAAGTGCTCGAGGTCGTGACTGAGGGAAAAATCTATGTCGCAAGCGTGCGCTTTTCCGGCATGATCCGCGAGGAGGCCAATGCGGCGGCGGCGCCGTTCAGCGAATTGTGGCATCTCGAAAAACCGGTCAACGGCAGCACCGGCTGGCTGATCAGCGGCATTCAACAAAACTGATCGTTTCGCATGGCCGGGCCGGTCCACGAACCACCGCGCACCGGCCCGCGATTGACCGGGTTGTTCGCGCCGCCCGTCGCGGCGGCGATCAATCATCTGCTCAAAAGCGCTTCGTGGGCACGCGAGCGTCTTAAGCCCTGCGCCGGAAAAATCGCGCGCTTCGATCTCGCGCCGTTTACCGTTACCCTCGAAATTCGTGACTCCGGCGAACTCGCCGACGCACCCGCGTCCAGCACGCCGGACGCGACCTTCACGCTGTCTCCGGGTGTGGCGCTGCGCATGCTCGCCGCCGACCCAGACGCATGGCAACGGGTTGAAGCATCCGGCGACACTGCGCTCACGCGTGAAATCCTCTACGTCGCGCAAAACCTCCGCTGGGATGTCGAAGAAGATCTAAGCCGCGTGTTCGGCGATATCGTCGCGCATCGCATGACACGCGCCGCCCATGATCTCAAACGCTGGCAGCACGAGACCACCGACAGCTTCGCCCGTTCCGCCGCGGCGTACTGGACCGAAGAGCGCCCGCTGATTGCTACGCGTCAAAGTGTCGAGCGCTTCGTGCGTGATGTCGACACTCTGCGCGACGACGTGGCGCGCGCCGAAAAGCGCATCGCGCAACTGATGAGGACGGTCGCCGGGCGATAAACGAGAAACGACACGCCCGCACCCGGTATCCCGCCCAGCGTCTCGCGCATCGCTCGCGCCCCCGACCGCCGGCAGTTACAATTCGCGGATGAGTTTATTCCGGCTCCTGAAAATCATTGGCGTCAGCCTGCGCTTCGGGCTTGACGAATTCATTCTCGGCCACGAGCGCGTGCGCGCATTGCGCTGGCTGCTCGCATTCCTGCTGTTCTGGCGCCGGCTTGAAGCACCGCGCGCCGAACGC
This sequence comes from Betaproteobacteria bacterium, assembly GCA_043759115.1. Taxonomy (GTDB): domain Bacteria; phylum Pseudomonadota; class Gammaproteobacteria; order Burkholderiales; family SG8-41; genus PALSA-1004. The sequence goes on from JAYVME010000344.1 coordinate 6,352, forward strand.
CTGCGGCTGGCACTCGAAGCCCTCGGCCCGATCTTCGTAAAATTCGGCCAGTTGCTGTCGACGCGCCGCGATCTGTTACCGGCCGACATCGCCGACGAACTTGCCAAGCTGCAGGATCAGGTGCCGCCATTCGCCGGCGAATTCGTGCTCGCGGCGCTCGAGCGCGCGTACCACAAGCCGGTTAACGAAGTGTTTGCGCAATTCGATCCGGTCGCGGTCGCCAGCGCCTCGGTCGCCCAGGTTCATTTCGCGCGTCTCAATGACGGCCGCGAAGTCGCGGTCAAGATACTGCGTCCCGGCATCCCCGAAATTATCCGGCACGATGTCGCGTTGCTCGACGCCGCTGCCAGTCTGATCGAGCTGCTGTGGGCGGACGGCAAGCGTCTGCGTCCGCACGAGGTCGTCGCGGAATTCGCCAAACACCTCGACGACGAGCTCGATCTGATGCGCGAGGCGGCCAACGCGAGCCAGTTGCGCCGCAACTTCAAGGACTCGCCGTTGCTGCTGGTGCCGGAAATTCACTGGGACTATTGCGCCACCGAGGTCATGGTGATGCAGCGCATGCACGGCACGCCGATCTCCCAGGTCGCGGTGCTGCGCGAGCAGGGCGTCGATCTGAAAAAACTGTCGCGCGCCGGGGTCGAGATTTTTTTCACGCAGGTGTTCCGCGACGGTTTTTTTCACGCGGACATGCATCCGGGAAATATTCTGGTGGCGGCCAACGGTCAATACGTGGCGCTCGACTTCGGCATCATGGGCACGCTGACCGCGATCGACAAGCATTACCTCGCGCAGAATTTTCTCGCCTTCTTCCAGCGCGACTACCGGCGCGTCGCCGAAATGCACATCGAATCGGGGTGGATACCGCCCGACACCCGCGTCGACGATTTTGAAACCGCGATCCGGGCGGTATGCGAGCCGATATTCTCGCGGCCGTTGAAGGACATCTCGTTCGGCCGCGTGCTCTTGCGGCTCTTTCAGACGGCGCGCCGCTTCAACATGCAGGTGCAGCCGCAACTCGTGATGCTGCAAAAGACCCTGCTTACCATCGAAGGCCTCGGCCGCCAACTCGACCCGGAACTCGATCTGTGGGTCACCGCCAAACCGTATCTGGAGCGCTGGATGTCGGAACAAATCGGCTGGCGCGGGCTGGTGCGGCACATCCGCGAGGAAGCGCCCAGCTGGAGCGCACTGGTGCCGCAGATTCCGCGCCTCGTGCACCGGTTTCTGAACGACGACAACGACCGTCTGCCGCAATACATGCGCCAGTTGATGCTGGAAAACCGCCGGCAGACGACCTTGCTCATCGTCATCGCGGCGGCACTTGCGTTAATTGCCGGGTTACTGCTTTATCGCCTGTTTTGAGGGGCCGCCGGCGGACCGCTGGCCGCGGCGGCACCGCATCGTATAATGCGGCAATCGTCCATCCCGTAACGCCGCCCGCGCGCCGCTGACATGCTGATCTGGTTTGTCATCCTCTATATCGCCGTTTCGGTGGCCATCGGGCTCTACGCCGCGCGGCGCGTCAAGAATACCGCCGATTTCGTCGTTGCCGGCCATCACCTGCCGCTGCCGTTTATCATCGCCACCGTGTTCGCAACGTGGTTCGGCTCGGAAACCGTGCTCGGCATTCCCGCCAAGTTTCTCAATGAAGGCTTCAAGGGCGTGGTCGCCGATCCGTTCGGCTCCAGCATGTGCCTGATACTCGTCGGCTTGTTTTTCGCGCGCCCGCTGTACCGCATGAATCTCCTCACCATCGGCGACTTCTATCGCGCCCGCTACAATCGCGCGGTCGAACTCGCCACCTCGATCTGCATCGTGATTTCGTACCTGGGCTGGGTATCGGCGCAGATCACGGCACTCGGGCTGGTGTTCTCGGTGCTCACCAACGGCGCGCTCGAACCGTGGCAGGGTATGGTGATCGGCACCGCCATCGTGCTCGTCTACACCCTCGCCGGCGGCATGTTTTCGGTCGCGTTCACGGATTTGTTCCAGATGGGCGTGATACTGCTCGGTATGCTTTACATCGCCACCGTGGTCAGCGGCTTGGCCGGCGGCGCCGGGGTGGTTATCGCGCACGCGCACAACGCCGGAAAGTTCGAGTTTTTTCCGCCGCTCGCGGCGCGCGACATCATCGCGTTCGTCGCGGCATGGATCACCATGGGTTTCGGCTCGATACCGCAACAGGACGTGTTTCAGCGCGTGTCCGCCGCCCGCGACGAAAAAACCGCCGGCCGCGGGTCGATACTTGGCGGCTGCCTTTACTTCTGCTTCGCGTTCGTGCCGATGTTTCTCGCCTACTCCGCGATGCTGATCGACCCGGCGCTGGTCGCCAAGCACATCGGCAACGATACGCAATATATTCTGCCCACCCTGATCCTCACGCACACGCCGCTCTTCGCGCAGGTGATTTTCTTCGGCGCGCTGCTGGCGGCGATCATGAGCTGCTCGAGCGCAACGCTGCTGGCGCCGTCCGTGACGTTCGCCGAAAACGTGTTAAAGCCGTTCCTGCCCAAGCTTGCCGACTGGCAGTTTCTGCACTTGTTGCGCTGGATCGTGTTTTTGTTCGCGCTGGTGGTGCTGGCATTCGCGATCACCTCGGGCGCCACGATCTACGGCATGGTCGAGGGTGCCTACAAGGTGACACTGGTCGCCGCCTTCACGCCGCTGGCATTCGGTCTGTACTGGAAGCGCGCCACGACGCAGGGCGCCGCCTGCGCCATCGCGGGCGGGCTCATGGTGTGGATTGCCTGCGAGCTCCTGATCGCGCAGCAAGTGCTGCCGCCCGCACCATTCCTGCCGCCGCAATTCGCAGGCTGGCTCGCGAGCCTCGCCGGCATGCTCGCGGGGTCTTTGCTGCCTCAGTGGTATGGCGCAGCGCACCCGCAGCACCCGCGCATCGCCGCCACATAGCGCGGCCGTCCCGCGCGCACCACCTGTCAAGATCGTGAGCGCCACCGCGCCAACCTCGCCGTGGTACGCCGGATTCCGGATTGCGGTATTCGCGCTGCTCGCCTGCAATACCGCGTATTACGTGTATGCAGGCACGCCGAGCAAGGGCCTCGACGCGCTCGCCTGGCTCGCGCTCCTCGCGCTCTTCGCGCTGGAAACCGGATTTGGCGGACGCTTACGCTCGCCGCGCGCCGCCCTTACGATCCGCGTGCTGCGGCTGGTCGCGGCGACGGCCGTGTGCGCCGCCGGCATCGGCTACGTCATCGAGCACGATAGTCTTGATGCCATCAACACGGCTTTATGGATCGCCATCGTCGTGCTGCTCGAATTCGAAGTACGCCGCCCGCGTGAAGTGGCGCAGTACCGCGCGAGGTTTACCGCGGCGGCGGCCGTGCTTTACACCGCGCTCGCCACGCTGGTGCTGGCGTGGGGGTGGCGGGGCGAATGGTTGGACGCGTATGACGCCCTGCTGTGGCTCGTTGCCTTTGCGACCATCGAAATGGACGTGCTCGGGGCGACGGGCCGGCACACTACCGGTTAGCTGGGTGCGGTAATTTCGTTTAGTATCAAACCCTATTCATTGTCGAATCGGGAGATCACCATGCCGACCTGTCTGCGCTTATTCGCGGCACTCGCCTTGATGAGCGTGGGTGCGGTTCACGCCCAATCCTTTCCGGCAAAATCCGTGCGTGTCATCGTGCCCTTCCCCGCCGGCGGCGGTCTCGATATCACCGCGCGCGCTTTCGGCCAGAAGCTTGCCGAATACTGGGGCCAGACCGTCGTCATCGAGAACCGCCCCGGCGCCAGCGGCATGATAGGCGCCGAAGTGGTCGTGCGTGCGCCAAAAGACGGCTACCTCCTGCTCATCTGCTCGCCGGCCGAAATCGCGCTGAACCCCGCGCTCTACGCGAAGATGAGCTACGACCCGTTCAAGGAACTCGCGCCGATCTCGCTGGCGGCGACCTATCCCAACATGATTGTGGTGCACGCGTCGGTACCCGCGAAGACGGTCAGAGAATTGATCGCGCTGGCGAAGAAAACGCCTGGCGGACTGCCGTTCGGCTCGAGCGGCACCGGCAGCACACAGCATCTTGCCGGTGAATGGCTGAAAAGCAACGCCGGAATCAATTACCTGCACGTGCCGTACAAAGGCGCGGCACCGGCGGTCACCGATCTCGTCGGCGGCCAGATTCCGACCGCGATTCTCGGTCTTGCGCCCATCATTCCCCACGTCAAGTCCGGACGCATACGCGGGCTCGCCGTCACCTCGGCCAAGCGCAGCGCAGCGGCGCCCGACATTCCCACGCTGCACGAAGCGGGCATCGAATTCGAGTCCACCCAGTGGTTCGGCTTTCTCGCGCCCGCCGGCACGCCCGCTGAAGTGATCGCCAAAATCCAGGCCGACGTCAAACGCGCCGCCGCCGACGCCGGCGTGAAAGAGCGGTTAATCTCGCTCGGCGGCGATCCGGTCAGTACCACGCCGGACGAATTCGCCGCGTTCATCCGGGCCGAGAATGCAAAGTACGGCAAAGTCATCAAGGACGCCGGCATCAAGGCGGAATGACCTTAAAAAATTGAACCGCTTGAGTACAAGCTATCTCAAAAACAAAATGCAACCGCCGATTTTGAGACCGCTTCTAGTAATAGCTAACCGTAAGCCTTTTTGAACGCCGCCACGAAGCGCCCGAACTCTCCCTCCGGCAGTAGATCGATCCCCGCCGCCCCCTGCCGTCCGCCGCCGCCCGCGAACTGCCGGCACAACTCGTCCGCGCCACGCGGAGCAGCGACGGGCGCGCGCACGCTTACCGCATAACCCGTGCGACGCACTGTCAGCACCGCGTGCGCGCGTTCCGGCTGCGCGCTTGCGAGCTGGTTGCCGAACGTGCCGCTCACGCGCCGGCTCCATGCGGCGTCCGGCAATACGTAGACCGCGCACCGCGCTGTTTCGGTCACGGGCGCAAGCTCGCTGGCACGGAACAAGTCGTCGGCGCGCCCCGCGCACAAGACGTCGAACACCGGCTCGCTGCTGATGAACTTGAACGGGTCGGCGTAGCCGGCTAGCGTCTCGTACAGATCCGCCGGTTCGTAGTAGAGATCTTCGACGCTGTCGCCGTACGCGTTGTAATTGATGGATGCGCCAAGTTCCTGCAGTTGCGCAAGTTGTGCCTCATTCAAATTGAGCGCCGCCGCGCTCTTGCGCGCCGCCGCGTCGAGATTGTCGCCGAATGCCGCCACCACCGCCCAGATGCGCTGCCGGCCGTCGAGATGGCGATCAACGAGCAGGCTCGTGCACACGTCCGGCGCGGTATCGATGAACGTCTCGAGGTTCGGATGCGCGGGTATGTCCCCTGCGAAATGATGGTCGAAGTAGCGGCACGCAGCGCCCCGTGCCAGCAATCTTTGCAGGGGGGCTGCGTTGCGTGCGAGTGAAATATCGAGCACGGTGACGGCGTCGCCGGCCTGCGCGTCGACACGTTCGAGCAACGCGATATCGCGTTTCACGCCCGTGACCAATACGCTCGCGCGCGGCGCGTCCAGCCGCAGTTGATGCAGCGCGCAGATACCGTCCGCGTCGCCGTTAAAAACATCATAGAATACTGTCATGTCGCGCGGGCTCAAGCTTGCTGGTTACGTCACGCTAGCTTACACACTGGTCATCGTGTATGCCAGCCTGCAGCCGTTTGCCGGCTGGCGCATGCCTTCCGACGAGGTGCTGGGCTTTTTCACCGCGCCGTGGCCGCGTTATATCACCTCGAGCGACATCGCGCTCAACGTCTTCGCTTATCTGCCGCTGGGCGCCATGCTGTATGTCGCGCTGCGCCCGCCGCTCGCGCCCGCCGTCGCCTGCGTGCTCGCGACGCTGCTCGCCACGGTGTTGAGCCTGGCGCTCGAAAACGTGCAGATGTTTCTGCCCTCGCGCATCGCGTCGAACGTCGATCTCATCGCCAACAGCGCGGGCGCGGCCGCCGGCGCGCTGGGCGCATTGCTGCTCACGCTCTGGAACAATCCGCTGGCGGCGTGGCGCCGGCGCCTCGTGCGCGCGGACAAGCTCGGTGACTGCGGCTTATTCGTCGTCGCGCTGTGGATCGTGATCCAGTTCCATCCGGCGCCGCCCGCGCTCGGCAGCGGCAACCTGCGCGACGCGCTGGGCATCACGCCGCTCTTCATGCACACGTCGCAGGCCTACTGGCTGGCGGAAACCGCCGTGGTAACGCTCGCCGTGATTGCGCTGGGCCTCACCGTTTCACTGCTGATGCAGACGCGGCGCTACGCGCTGCGCGCGATGGTGCTGACGCTGCTCTTGACGCTGGCCGCCAAATCGGCCGCCGCCGTGATGCTGGGGCGCGGCGCCCAGTGGCTGCAATGGCTCACGCCCGGGGTCGCGGCCGGACTTGTGGCGGGCTGCGCTCTCGTTGCGGTGCTGGTGTGGCTGGCGCCCGCGGCACGCGGCGCAGCGGCCATGTTGTGCCTGGTGACGGGCATGGTCGTTGTCAACATCGCGCCGGACAATCCCTACCAGACGCTGCCGGCTTTCATGTTAAGCGCGCAGCCGACCCATTTGGCCAATTTCGGCAATATCGTGCGCGCCCTGTCGCAATGCTGGCCGCTGGCGGCCCTGCTTTTGCTCTTCGCGCTCATGCGCGCGGGCCCTGCCCGCGCGGCCCGCTAGTCGGCAATCTTTCAATCCGGGAATTTCCTCATGCCTCGTCCATCCGCCACTCTTGCCGGCCTGCGCGACGCGCTGCGCCGCTTCGCCGCCGCGCGCGACTGGGAGCAATTCCACACGCCGAAAAATCTGGCGATGGCGCTCGCGGTGGAAGCCGCGGAGTTGCTCGAGCACTTTCAATGGCTCACGCCCGAAGAAAGCGCGCGCCTCGACGCCCGAAGAAAGCGCGCGGTCGAGGCGGAAATTGCCGACGTCCTGCTCTACCTCACGCGGCTCGCCGACATGCTCGATATCGATCCACTCGCGGCGGCGCGGCGCAAGATCCGCGTCAACGCGCGCAAATACCCGGTCCGGCGCGCGAAAGGCAACGCGCGCAAGTACAACGAATTTTAGATAGCCGTGGCAATTGGGCGCATTTGCCCACGCCGCCAAAATCGATGCGGATGCCCACGGGCGCCGATCAATTTCACCCGAATGGTCAATACACCGGCTTTTGCAGTACCATACAGGTCCGCGATGCCAGAATCGATGCAAACGCCGCTCGCGAATATCCTGTTCGCCCCGAATTTAAATAAGACCTGTATTGATGAGTTACTATCAGCACCACGTATTTTTCTGCTGCAACCAGCGCGCTGAAGGCAAGGCTTGTTGCAACGACCACGGCGCGCAGGAAATCCGCGACTACGCAAAAGACCGGATCAAAGCGCTGGGGCTCGCAGGCTCCGGCAAGGTCCGCGTGAACATGGCGGGCTGTCTCGACCGCTGCGAACAGGGGCCGGTGATGGTCGTCTACCCCGAAGAGGTGTGGTACACCTACGTCGATCGCGAAGACATCGACGAAATCGTGAGCGAGCATTTGCAGCACGGCCGCGTGGTCGAACGGCTGAAGATTTGAGACCGGTCACGACAGACACGGTCCTGCTCGATGGCGCGGCAGGAACGATTGAAATTGACATCAGCGATCCCGGCCTTATTTCGGACGGCCGGCGCCGCGGGATCGCACTGATCGCGCACCCGCATCCGCTGATGGGCGGCACCAAGGACAACAAGGTGGTGACCACGCTTGCGCGCACGTTCTTCGCGCTCGGCTACGTCGCGCTGCGGCCGAATTTTCGCGGCGTCGGCGGCAGTGCCGGCACGCATGACGAGGGCGGCGGCGAGACCGATGATCTGGTCGCCGTCGCGCGCTACGCCCGCGAGCGCTACGGCCAACTGCCGCTCACCTGCGCCGGCTTCTCGTTCGGCGGCTTCGTGCAGACGCGCGTCGCCCAAGCAATCAATCCGGATCAATTGGTACTGGTCGCGCCGGCGGTTAATCGCTTCAAGGCGGAGTCCGTCGCGGCGGGCACGCTGGTGATTCATGGCGAACTGGATGACGTGGTGCCGCTCGCGGCGGTGCTCGACTGGGCACGGCCGCAGGATCTGCCGGTCGTGGTGGTGCCCGGCGGCGAGCATTTCTTTCATGGCCGCCTGCACGTGTTGCAGCAAATCGTGACGCGCCACTGCAAATGACTTACCTCGTCACGCGCGCGCTGCGCAAATCGTACGGCGGCCGCGAAGTGGTGGCCGGCATCGATCTCGAATTGAAGCCCGGCGAATGCTTTGGCCTCCTCGGCCCGAACGGCGCCGGCAAAACCACCACGCTGCGCCTGTGCCTCGGTCTTACCGACCCCGATGCCGGCTCCATCAGCATGTTCGACCTGCCGGTGCCGGGCTCGGCGCGCGAGGCGCGCGCGCGCGTGGGCGTCGTGCCGCAAATGGATAACCTCGATCCGGACTTCACGGTACGCGAGAACTTGCTGGTGTACGGGCGTTACTTCGGGCTGACCGCCGCGCACGTCAACATGCGCATTCCCGCGCTGCTGGAATTCGCGGGCCTCGCCAATCGCGCCGATGACAGCATCAAGGCATTGTCGGGCGGCATGAAGCGGCGGCTGACGCTCGCCCGCGCGCTGATCAACGACCCGGATCTGATTTTTCTCGACGAGCCGACCACCGGGCTCGACCCGCAGGCGCGCCACCTGATCTGGCAGCGCCTGCGGCAGCTGGCGGCGCAGGGCAAGACGATTTTTCTGACCACCCACTTCATGGACGAAGCCGAGCGCTTGTGCCACCGGCTCGCCATCATGGATCACGGCCGTATCATGGCGAGCGGCACGCCGCGCGAACTCATCCACGCGCACATTGAGCCACAGGTGGTCGAAGTATTCGGCGACGGCGCCGAGGCGTGGGCCAACGCGCACGGCGCAAAGCTCGCCGAACGCTGCGAACAAACCGGCGAGACCGTGTTCTGCTACGCGCGCAACGTCGAGCCGCTGCTGCGCGATCTTGAGCAACGCGCGGAACTGCGCTACCTGCACCGCCCGGCGAACCTGGAAGACGTGTTCCTGCGGCTCACCGGCCGCGACCTGCGCGATTGACCACAATGCGGAACCGCCGATGAACGCCGATGAACTCAGATAAAATCAAGATCCAAAGGGTCTTGCCACAGAGAGCACAGAGCACGCAGAGAGAAGCCGGGAGCAACAACTTCTTAGGATATATGTACGCACAGTCGCTTGAATTGTTACCTTCCATCGGCGTTCATCGGCGTTCATCGGCGGTTGCATGGCTTTTTTAACATGACTTCCGCCAAAATCTGGGCGCTCCCGCGGTTTAGCCTGCGCTTCATTCATGTGTGGCGGCGCAATATGCTCGTCTGGCGCAAACTCGCGATCCCGTCGATGCTCGGCAACCTTGCCGACCCGATGCTCTACATGCTGGGCTTTGGTTACGGTCTCGGCCGCATGCTGCCCGATGTGTTCGGCACCTCGTACATCGCGTTTCTCGCCGCCGGTACGGTGTGTTCGAGCACCATGATGAGCGCGTCGTTCGAGGCGATGTACTCCGGGTTTTCGCGCATGCACGTGCAAAAAACGTGGGAGGCGATCATGAACGCGCCGATCACGCTCGACGACGTGCTCGTCGCCGAACTGGTATGGGCGGCAAGCAAGAGCTTCATGGCGGGCGGCGCGGTGCTGGTGGTGGCGACCGCGCTCGGTTTCGTGCAATCGGCGCTTGCGTTGTGGGTGCTGCCGGTCATGTTCATTACCGGTCTCGCATTCGCGAGCCTGGGTCTCATCATGACCGCGTTGTCGGTGAGCTACGATTTCTTCATGTATTACTTCACGCTGTTCGTCACGCCCATGATGATGATGTGCGGCGTATTCTTTCCCGCCGACCAACTGCCGCCGGCTCTGCAGCAGGCCGCCGTGTTTCTGCCGCTCACGCATGCGGTCGCCCTGGTAAGGCCGCTGATGAACGACACGGTGCCCGCGGCGTGGGCGGCGCATGCGGGGCTATTGCTGCTGTTCGCGATCATTGGCTTTTACGTCGCGCTGGCTTTAACGCGCCGACGCCTCCTACAATAGTCATATCCGGACGCCCCTTGGGGGCGCCGGTATGACTGCGCGGGTTAAGCGGACGAGCAAACTCTCCGCTTAACCCGCGCGCTGTGCCATTAAAAAAGAATCGGGGTTGCAATGCTCTGGATAAAAGCGTTTCACATCATATTCATGGTGACCTGGTTCGCCGGGCTTTTTTATCTGCCGCGGCTTTTCGTCTACCACGCGATGGCGACGGACACGACCGGCAGCGAGCGCTTCAAGGTGATGGAGCGCAAATTGTTCTTCGGCATCATGACACCGGGCGGCGTGCTGACGGTGATTTCCGGCGCGTGGCTGTGGCTCGGTTACGGCATCGGTGGCGGCTGGCTGCACGCCAAGCTCGCATTGGTCGCGGTATTGATTGCCTATCACGTCTATTGCGGCAAGCTGATGATGGATTTCAAGCACGATAGTAACCGCTACGGGCACGTGTACTACCGCTGGCTGAACGAGTTGCCGACCATCTTCCTCGTCGCAATTGTCATTCTGGTCGTCGTCAAACCGTTTTGATATGGCAGTTCGCGCATTGCTCGTCATCGCGGCGCTGGCGTTTGCCGGCGGTGCGCTGCATGCGCAGAACACGGAAGTACGCATGCTGGTGCAAAGCTCGCCGCTCGCCGGCTTCCAGTATTATCAGGGCAGAGACCTGTGGGACGAGATAAAGATCGGCGACACGCTGGCACTCGTGCGCGAAACGGACAATCCACATGATGCCAACGCGGTGCGCGTCGAATGGCGCGGCCATCAACTGGGCTATGTGCCGCGCCGCGAGAACCGCACGGTCGCGCAGCACATCGACCGCGGCGGACGCGTTGAGGCGCGCGTCAGCAAGTTGCAGAAACACCCGAATGCGTGGCAGCGCATCGAATTCGAGATTTTCGTCAGACTTTAAAACCCAATGCAACCGCCGATGAACGCCGATGAACGCAGATAAAGCCAAAAGCGATAGCTGCCTAGATTGCAGGCACGGGATAGAAATAGAGGGCACGGTGCGCTCCTGTGCAATCTTTGTGGCTGATGGTTTTCTGCTTCAATCGGCGTTCATCGGCGTTCATCGGCGGTTATGACTTTGCCTGTGACCGAGAAATTCTTCGCCCCCTGTCCGCGCGGCCTTGAGGCGGTGCTTGCGCAGGAACTCGCAGCACTCGATGCAACCGGCATCAGGACGGCTGACGGCGGCGTGCATTTCGCGGGATCGTTCTTGCTCTGTTACCGCGCGAATCTCGAAAGCCGCATCGCAAGCCGCATTTTGTGGCGCGTGGCGGGCGCGCAGTACAAGAGCGAAGACGACATATTCAAAGCCACCCTCGCGCTGAAATGGCCGCAATGGTTCGATGTCGGCAACACCCTACGCGTCAACCTCGCGGCCGTGCGCTGTCCGCTGAAAAGCATCGATTTCGTCACGCTGCGCATCAAAGACGCGGTGTGCGATGCGTTTCGCGAGAAGTGCGGCGAGCGTCCGAATGTGAACACGCAGGCGCCCGACGTGCGCATTCACGCATTTCTCACCGCCGACCAGCTCACGCTGTACGTCGACACGTCGGGCGAGCCGCTCTTCAAGCGCGGTTACCGCACCGCGGCCGGCGATGCGCCGCTACGCGAAAACCTCGCCGCCGGCATCGTGCGGCTGTCGGGCTGGACGCCGGACGATGCCTTTCTTGACCCCATGTGCGGCAGCGGCACGCTGCCGATTGAAGCCGCGCTGATAGCTCTTAACATCGCGCCCGGCGCCCGGCGCAGCTTCGGTTTCGAGAAGCTCAGGAACTTCGACCGCGCGGCGTGGGAAAAACTGCGCGTCGACGCCAAGGCGCGCGAGCGCCCGCGCGCGGCGTTGCCGATTTTCGGCAGCGATTTGTATGGCGACGAGCTGAAGACCGCGCGCGCCAACGTCGCCGCGGCCGGTCTCGACGCCGTCGTCCAGTTCAAGCAGGCCAACGTGCTCGAAATGCCGGCACCCGCGGCAAGCGGCGTCATCGTCGCCAACCCGCCCTACGGCGTGCGGCTCGGCGAAACGCACGAACTTGCCGAGTTTTATCCCAAGCTGGGCGACGCGCTCAAACAACGCTTCAGCGGCTGGCGCGCCTACCTCTTTACCGGCGACGCCCAGTTGCCGAAGCTCATCCGCCTCTCCGCCTCGAAACGCACGCCACTCTTCAATGGCGCCCTCGAATGCCGCCTGCTCGAATACAAGATCATGGCGGGCAGCATGCGGAAGGTAAAACCCGTGAAGGGGGAAGGGTGAAGGGTCAATGCACTCACGCCCTCACATGGTCAAGCGGGCTTTTCACGCCGCGCCCGCCTTTGTTCATGACGTGGGTGTAAATCATCGTCGTTT
>JAYVME010000345.1:0-3840 GCA_043759115.1 Betaproteobacteria bacterium
CACCTTGTACCGCGCCGATGAACTGGCCTACGTAATCGGCCAGTCGCGCTGCCAGTTCCTCGTCGTCATGGCGGAATTTCGCGGGCAGAACTTCCTCGCCGACCTCGATCGGATGGAGCCGCAGTGGCGTGCGGGTATTTACCAAAAGTTCCCTGACCTCAGTGGCATCGCGGTGTACGGCGACGCGGTCGATATACCGATGCATTTCGATGCGTTACTCGAAGACAACCCTTCCGATGCAACGCTGCCAACCGGACAAGCAGTTGCACACGATGCCGCGATCATCATGTACACCTCCGGCACCACTGGCTATCCCAAGGGCGTGCTACTGACCCATGACAACCTGCTGCGTTGCGCCTACACGGTGACTTATCACCACGCCTTCGAAGATGGGCGGCGCGCGCTGTTTTCGCTCCCGCTCTACCACGGCTATGGTGTGATACAGGGCCTGCTGGCCGGCCTGATCGTCGGCGGCGCGATGATTCCACAACTCAAGTTCGACCCCGCCGCGATGTTGACCGCCATCGGCGCGCACAGGGCCACTTACCTGATGGCAGTGCCGACCATGATGCTGGCGCTGCTGGAAGAAGCGAAGAAAGCGCCCCATCGCTACGACTTCTCCTCGCTCACCGCCATCCACAACGCGGCGGCACCGACGCCCGTCAGGGTCTGGCAGGACATCAAAAAAACTTTCGGCTGCGACGGCATCTTCACCAGCTACGGCCAGACCGAAACCACCGCGCTGATCATCGGCACCCTGCCTGGCGATCCGATCGAATTGGTGGCCGAGACACAGGGTGTGCCAGCGCTGGCCGGCGCAGCCGGGCTGCCCGCACTTAGCCATCGCATCGCCGAATTCAAACTGATCGATCCCGAAACCGGCGCCGACTGCGCACCAGGCAACGCCGGCGAGATCTGCACGCGCGGGCCGTTGAACAGCAAAGGCTATTTCGAACGCCCGCAGGAAACAGCGAAGCTCTTCCTGCCCGGCGGCTGGCTGCGTACCGGCGACCTCGGCGTTTTTCGCACGGATGGTTATCTGGTGCTGACCGGGCGCAGCAAGGATCTGTACAAGAGCGGTGGCGAACTGGTCTCGCCCAAGGAGGTCGAGGATCTGCTGACCCGGCATTCCGGGGTATCGCAAGCCTTTGTACATGGCGTGCCTAACGAGCGATGGGGCGAGATCGGTTGCGCCTGGATCGTTCGTGCGGAAGGCAGCGATGTCTCCGCGGAAGATCTCGTTGCCTATCTGGCGCAAAACCTGGCGAAGTTCAAGGTTCCGAACAGGCTTTACTTCATTGCATCAGATGATCTGCCCAAGACAGGAACGGGGAAAGTTCAAAAAACTGTTTTGCGCGACCGGGCAGTATCCATGGCCGTGTCTGAAGTCTGAATTTATTGAACAGCTTTTGCGCAGGAGCAGCAGGACGATGAGTTGGACCTTCGGCCATTTGTACCGTCATGGATTCACATCAGTACTGAGCGCCCACGGCCGCGCACAGAAAACGCATCAGCGGCACCGCGGTGGAAAATCGAGCAGCAGCCAGCTTGTCCAGTTCCGGCCCGATGGCCTCAGCCTTCGACAAATCGGCCAGGGCAATGAAATCCTTGCGCTTCAAATCCTCGATCGCGACATGACCCGCGGCATAGCCACGTGGAGGCCGGCTCAAACTGTCGCCAGCAAATGTCCAGTGCTCAACGAGTTTCTTGTCATCGCGCACGGCGAACCATTTCTTTGGATTCTCGACGATCAAGTCGCGCATTTTTCCAAGCGCATCCGGATCGGGATGCCAGCATCCGGCCCCAAAGAAACATTCGTCGTTGGCGATGTGCACATAAAAGCCCGGCGCATGCACGTCCTTGCCGAGTTCGTGGCGAAACTGGATGCCGATGTTGGTCTTGTACGGCGTCTTGTCGCGCGCGAAACGCGTGTCGCGGAACACGCGCATCAGCGAGCCGCCCATCTTGCGTGGGTCGGTACGAAAATGCGGCGCAATCTTGTCGAACGCGGGCGCCATGGCCGTAATAAATTCCAGTGCTGGTCCGCGCACCAGCGATTCGTAGCGCGGCTTGTTCTCCTCGAACCACGCCCGGCAATTGTTGGCGGCAAGCTCGTCGAGAAATTTGAAAGTGGCTTTTGTGAACATGGCGACGCCTCATCTGGACTAGGCCGTCAGTCTTTCGTTTTGCGGGAACAACGCTCTGCGCGCCTCGTCGTCCATTTCCGTCGTGAAGGCGTGTTTTTCCTTGAGTGCCTCGGCACGGATCGCAGCGGGACGCGCATTGATTTCGTCCAGCAGTCGCTTGACGTTCGGCAGCTTGCCCCACGCTTCGGCACCCAGGATAAATGGAACCGCCCTCGCCCAGCCCCAGGCCGCCATATCGACGATGGTGTAGGTATCGCCGAGCATGTAACGACCCTGCCCCAGCCGCTTGTCGAGAATCTCCCAGTGCCGCCATGCCTCGAAGTCATAGCGGTTCACGGCGTACGTCTTTGGCTCCGGCGCAAAGTGCTTGAAGTGCACGCACTGCCCCGAATACGGCCCGATGCCGGAGGCAACGAACATCAGCCATGAATACATCTCCCCGCGCTTTTCGGCGGCCGGCAGAAACTTGCCAGTCTTCTCGGCGAGATAAAGCAGGATCGCATTGCTGTCAAAGACAACCGTCGTGCCATCCACCAGAACGGGAACCTTGGCATTTGGATTGATCGCCTTGAAGGCGGCCGTATGTTGTTCTCCCCTGCGCGTATCGACCGGAACGGGCTCATAAGCCAATCCGGCTTCTTCGAGAAACAGCGCCACCTTGGTTGGATTGGGCGCAGTGTTGTAGTAGAACTTGATCATGGGAAGTCCTTTCGTTGAGATTGAAGTTTGCCGAGGCATATCGTCGGCAGAACATTACTACCGCAACCTGCCTTATTTCTTGTTTTTTTCGCGGACGATCTGTGGAATAAACTTGACCGAGAATTTCCACCCATCCGTTGTGTCGCGCAATACCAGCGTTTACCCGTTATTCACACCGGTCCGTCAAACAACCAGCGGCACGGCGGTCTAGCGCATGACCGCCTCTGGCGTTCGGTATCAGCGCCTCATGGATCTGGCTCTCCGCCGCACACTCCCGTTATTCTTGTTCATCGATCGATTTTTTAAGTTTTGCTGGCCGCGGCGGGCGCAGGCTGTGGAAGCGATGCGACTTCCGCTGCCGGGAAGTTCATTTCGATGGTCACACCCGAAGGATCTTCGACGAACACTTGATGCAGGCCAAGGCTCGGCACCGTGCGGTCTCGCCATTGATACCCCTCGCGCCGGAGAGTCGCCCAGAAATCCTCAACATTGGTGGCGAGAAAGGCGATGTGGTCCACGGTCCCGGTGCCTGTCGCCGGGAGTTCCTTGTCGCCGAGGTATTCCTTCAGGCCGCTCGCATCACTCGCATCGACGCCGATGATGTGCACCACGCCGAACTCCGATTCATCGGACCCCATGTACAGCCATATGCCGGGGAAGGGAAACGGCGGCCGGAATCCCTCTCTCATGCCGAGGACCCGAGTGTAGAAATTGCGTGATCTTTCCAGGTCGGTGGTACGGATCGAGTAATGCGCAAGCTTTGACAAAGGCATGGGTCCTCCCTATGTGGCTGTTGATGTATCCGGCGCTGGCTCTGCTGGTTCGCCGCCCCCGGCATTAGCATTGCTCTTGGCCCTCTTGCCGCTCAAAACTATGCCGCCATCCCGCTCGCGATCCCAGCACTCAGCGTTGGGCCGATCGCGAAGTGGACCCTTCTGCACCTTTCCACTCGGCGTCCGCGGCAGCTCATCCAGAATTTTGAAATATCTTGGCA
>JAYVME010000346.1:0-8780 GCA_043759115.1 Betaproteobacteria bacterium
TTTCGATACCGAAAATGACATGCTAAGGCGAGAAAACATCGTTCCGTGGATAGAAAATCCAATGATTGCGGAACGTTAGCGTGGTCCGACCCGACAAGATCTGCCGCCGACAAGATCTGCGCGACGCCAGCCGCGTTGCCGACGAAGTGATCGTACATCTTGCGGAATTGGTAGGCGCGGAGGTAAACGTGACTCTTCACATAGAGGCCAAAGTCCCTGCCGGCGCGCCAGATAACGTCGTGCGAACTGTTACCGAGAACAGTCGCACGCTGAAGTTTACGACCCAGGGGTTTAAGAAGGAGTAAGGCGCGCCCGGCGACTTCACGTCGAGCCGAATACGTTTGCATGGCACGCTTTTGGCACGGCTGGCACAACAAAAACCAGCAATACGCAGCTTTCACTAATAACGCGAGTGAGCTAAGGGCCTGATATAATTGATGACGTGAATCGTAGATAGTTGGCGAGATAACCTGGCCGCCCATAATCCCGCATGATTGTTTTCAATCTGACTTGCAGCAATGACCATCGCTTCGAGGGGTGGTTTGCCTCGGCGGCTGATTTCGAGCGTCAGCAGCAGGCGACGCTGCTGAACTGTCCGCTATGCGGCAGCACCGAGGTCAATAAGGGCCTGCATGCGCCTTATGTCAATACCGGCAGCGCACCGCAATTGCCGCGACGCCCGCAGCAAGCCCGC
The DNA here is from genome assembly GCA_043759115.1 of Betaproteobacteria bacterium. Classification (GTDB taxonomy): domain Bacteria; phylum Pseudomonadota; class Gammaproteobacteria; order Burkholderiales; family SG8-41; genus PALSA-1004. The sequence goes on from JAYVME010000346.1 coordinate 695, forward strand.
GACGCGTCCGGCCAGTACATCAATATCGGCGATGAAGTGACCCGGCTGGTCGAGCATCTCATCGCCAATACCGAGGATGTCGGCAACGAATTCCCGGAAGAGGCGCGCAAGATCCATTACCGCGAGGCGCCGGAGCGCAAAATCCGCGGCAATGCGTCGCAAGACGAAGTTCAGGAATTGCGCGAGGAAGGCATAGAGGTGGTGGCGGTGCCGGTGCCGCGTCATTTGCTCGACAAGACGCATTAGACATAGTGTTCACCGCATGGATACCCCTTCGCGCGGCGTCCCGATGGCCATTCTGGTCGCATGCGGGCGGCGTCCGCACAGGTCGCAAAAACCATTGATCTAAATCAAAATAACAGACGGCAATAGTGGTAGTCTAAGCTGCGTACCGAAAGCATCACCCACAATCAGGAGGTTGTATGTATAAGCATATTCTGCTGCCTACCGATGGCTCCAAGTTGGCCGACAAAGCGGTCAAACAGGGCATCGCGCTTGCAAAATCGATCGGCGCACGCGTCACAATCTTGAACGCTACGCCGGAATACCAGATGGTGATGGATGAGGGCTTTGTCCTGCCGAATGCCATGATGCTCAGGAAACGCTTCGAGGACGAAACGGCCCGGCGGTCAAAGAAAATGCTCGACGCGGTCAAGGCAGACGCCCAAGCCGCCGGCGTCACCTGCGAAACCGTAACGACGAGCAGCGGGCGGCCGTATGAGGCGATCATCAAGCAGGCCAAAAAGGCGAAGTGCGATCTGATCATGATGGCGTCGCATGGCCGCAAGGGTCTGTCGAGCATTTTACTGGGCAGCGAAACGGCCAAAGTTCTCACGCATTCGACGATACCGGTGCTGGTCGTGCGCTGAACCGCTACGAGCGGCGCACGCCGCCACCCACGCTTGCCTTCGCGGCGCGTTAGCGGTTTTGCTGGCGCGCCGTTTTGTTTGACGCGTCACGCGGTAGAATTGCCGCCTCTGCCGTAATCGGCAAAGCTATTGCGGGCAAGCAGTCCTGATGAACAGACTACAGTCACTGTTGAGTCCCGGTTCCATCGCCATTCTTGGCGCGTCGACGGATCTCACCAAGGTAAACGGCAGGCCGCTCAAGCACCTGCTCGACAAAGGCTATGCCGGAAAAATTTACCCGGTAAATCCGAAATACGCTTCGATCAGCGGCGTTGCGTGCTATCCCGCCATCGCCGATATTCCCGGGCCCGTCGACCTGGCGATAGTCGCGGTGCCGGCTAAATTCGTCGCCTCGTTGCTGCGCGAGCTGGGCCGCTGCGGCGTCAAATCGGTGATTGTGTTCAGCTCCGGATTTGCCGAACTTGGCGCCGACGGTCGCGTGCTTGAGGCCGAAGTCAGCGCTGTCGCGCGCGAGTTCGGCATGCGCCTGTGTGGGCCGAATTGTCTGGGATTGATCAACGCGTTCGAGCGCGTGATCGCCACCTTCAGTCAATTCGCCGACGGTGCGACACCACCCGGGCCGGCAGGATTTGTCACCCAGTCAGGCGCATTCGGCACGGCCATCGCCGCGCTGGCGCGGCGGCGCGAGCTGGGCCTCGGCTATTTCGTGAATACCGGCAACGAAAGCGACGTCACTTTCGCGCAAGTCATGCGCGAGGTGATTGCGGATCCGCGCATCCGGGTCGGCGCCGGTTATATTGAAGGTCTGCGTGATGGCGCGGATCTGATAGCGCTCGCCGAGTTTGCAATGGACTTGGGCAAGCCGCTGGTGCTGGTTAAAGTGGGCAGAAGCGACGCCGGCGCGCGCGCCGCCGCCTCGCACACCGGATCGCTGGCGGGCGCTGACGCGGTGTTCGACGACGTCATCCGTCAGCATGGCATCATCCGCGCGCGCAATGAAGAACATATGCTCGACATGGTGGAGGCGTTTACCTACTGCGATTTGCCGCAAGGCGCAGGCCTCGGCATCGTGACGCAGTCGGGCGGCGCCGGCGTCCTGATGGCCGATCGCGCGGAAGATCTCGGCCTGTCGGTGCCCGTTCTCGGCACCGCTACCCAACGCGCGCTGCAGGAAGTCATTCCCGGTTTTGGCGCGTGCGGCAACCCGGTCGACGTCACCGGGCAATTCGTCGCCAATCCGGCGCTGTTGCGGGAAAGCGTGAAAATCGTGATGGCGGATCCGCAGGTGCATATCGGCATTATCTGGTTGCAACTGATGGATGCTTATGTCGACGAACTCATCACCATCTTCGAAGAGATTAAAGCGCAGGTGACGAAACCGTTCGTCGTATGCTGGGTCGCCGGTTCGGATAAGGCATTGCATGCGCTGCGCCAGCGCGGCATTGCGGTATTGCGCGGCGCCGAGCCTGCGGTAGACGCGGTTGCGGCGCTCGTCCGTTATGCCGCGGCGCGGCGGCTGTGGCAGGCGGAGCGGGGGGCGCGCGGCGCATTGCGCCCGCCGGCAATCAATCTCCCGGCTACCACAGGAGCGGTTTCCACACTCGAGGGCGCGAAACTCTTGCAGGCGTGCGGCGTCGTGTTGGCGCGCACCGAACTTGCGCGCACCGCCGCGGAAGCCGTGGCGTGCGCCGAACGCATCGGCTTTCCGGTTGCATTGAAAATAGAATCGCCGGACCTATTGCATAAGACCGAAGCCGGCGGCGTGGCACTGGGACTTGCGGATGCTACCGCTGTCGCGGCCGCATACACACGCATAACGGGGAACGCCGCGCGTTACAAGGCGGACGCCGCAATCCACGGCGTGATGGTCCAGCCGATGGCGCCGGACGGCGTCGATATGGTCATCGGCCTGCAAAATGATCCGGTGTTCGGTAGCGTCGTGATGGCGGGCCTCGGCGGCATTCATGTCGAAGTCCTCAAAGACGTTGTGTTTCGCAAAGCGCCGGTGACCGCAGCAGAGGCGGGGCGCATGCTCGATGAACTGAAGTCAGGCGCCATACTTAACGGTGTGCGCGGCAGTCCTCCGGCAGACCGTGCGACGCTGACGCAACTCATCAGCGCGGTGTCACAATTTGGCGTTGCCGCCGGCGAGCGGTTGGCCGAACTCGACTTGAATCCGGTGCGCGTCGGCCCTGGCGGCGCTGTCGCGCTGGATTGGTTGATGATATGCCGTTGAAATCAAAATTGCGCAACCCGATTGAGATGCGGTGGCGCCGCCGCCTGATTAAACAAGTCGGTCTATGCGGACTGCTGACCGCTGTATCGTTGGCGCACGAAGTCCGCGCGCAATTACATGCCGTGCCGATCACCGACCCTGCTGCCGTTTACCAACTGGAGGGCTACAGCGTGCTGCCGCCGCCGGGCAAAAGCTGGTTCAAAATGCAGCACGATCGCCAACAGGCGTTGTTCGGCAAGAAGCTCGACTCGCCAACGCACTCGTTCGCCGCCATGGCGGCATCGGGGCTCATTGATGAAAAATTTGAAACGCGTGAACAGTTTCAGGACTACGTGAACAAGCTGCGCACGGCGGATTTCGATGCCGCGCGCTACCGGGTCATTGAATTCGATTCGTCGGTGGACAATACATTCGCCGCGTGGTGCGTGCGCTATCGTCTCAAGCACACGGATCGCAATGCCGTCCTCTCGCGCAACAGAACGCTGCTGGTGGAGGACTTCGGCGTCACCTGCCTGCACCCGGACAAAAGGGATCTCGTGGTGGATGTCGGTTACTCGGAGCGCGGGCGTCAGGCCGAACTCAATGCCGAACTCAGCGCGGAACTGCGCAAGGAAGGGGAAAGCTTCATGCGCAGTCTTAAATTCACCCCGCGCTGAGCATGGCGGTCATCTTGCTTGCCGCGGCCAACGCGAACATCGAGGAAGTGCATCATCAGCGCGAATTCATTCGAGTTTGATGCTCGCCGCCTTGATGACTTTTTTCCAGCGCTCGGATTCGACGCGCATGAAGCGGGCGAGTTCCTCGGCGGTGGTGCCGCGCGGCTCGGCGCCCTGGCTGGCCATGCGCTGCGCCATTTCCGGATCGGTGAGAATTTTCACCACCTGCGCATTGAGTTTCACGATCACGTCCTGCGGCGTCCTGGCGGGCGCGAACATGCCGTACCACGTCACGTTCTCAAAACCGGGCACGCCGGCCTCAGCCACGGTCGGCACGTCGGGCGCGGCCGGCGAGCGCTGCAGGCTACCGACAGCGAGGCCCTTTAACTTGCCGCCTTTAATGAGCGGCAGCACGACCGGCATGCTGTTGAACATCAATTGCACCTGCCCGCCGAGGAGATCGGTCACCGCGGGTCCGGTGCCTTTGTACGGCACGTGCACCATGTCGATGCCTGCCAGTGCTTTGAGAAGTTCCATGCCGAGGTGGTTGGGGGAACCCTGACCGACTGACGCGTAGTTCAACTGGCCTGGTCTGGATTTGGCGTAAGCAATCAGCTCTTTCACCGAATTGACCGGCACGCTGTTGGTGACGACCAGTATCTGCGGATTAATCACCAGCAGGCTCACCGGCGCGAAATCCCGCACCGGATCGTACGGCAGTTTGCTCACGAGCGCGGGGTTGATCGTGAGTCCGGCCGAAGTGCCGAACAGCAGTGTATATCCGTCGGGCGCCGCCTTCGACGCGAGTTCGGTGCCGATCACGCCGCCGGCGCCGGCGCGGTTGTCGATCACGACCTGCTGGCCCCATGCTTCAGTCAGCTTCGCGCCGATGGCGCGCGCCACGAAGTCGGTGGGTCCGCCGGGCGGATAGGTCACGATCCAGCGGATCGCCTTGGTGGGATAGGACTGCGCACTCGCGCTGGCACAAATCAGCGCAAGCAGAATCGTCGTTACGAATGCCATTGCGGATCGCATTGATTCTCTCCCGTGGTTGCGTGACGGCAGTCGAGATGAATTCCGTCGGCACGGATTACTTTGCCCCAGCGCTTGCCGAAACAATGATGATGCCGCAAAACCGGGCAATGACCAATAGCTTCGGGTGCCCGGCGTAGTTATAATGAAGCAGGGCACAAGACGCCGACTAAAAGGCGCGTGACTATCGAAAAGATTGATATCCTCCACAGGAGAGCAAGCGATGAAGAGGCTGACCGGTTCGATTTTACTGTTCTGCATTACCCTCGTGATGGCGCTGGCGCAGGCGACTGCCTACGCGCAGGGACGCTGGGTCAAGCTCGCACCGTTCCCGGAACCGGCGGAAGAGGTACTGGGAGCCGCGGCAGGCGGCAAGCTCTATGTGTTCGCGGGGCTAAATCCCGGCTGGAAACCCAAAGGCCTGGTCTATGAATACGATCCGGCCACCGACAAGTGGACAAAAAAGAAACCGATGGGGCTGGTCTCTCATCACGTCGCGATCACCGAACTGGGTGGAAAAATCTATGTGTTCGGCGGCTTCGTGCTGCCGGTGTCGGGCCCGGCCGCGTGGCAGCCCGTCGACAATGCTTTCGAATACGATCCTGCCACCGACGAGTGGAAGGCGCTGGCACCGATGCCGACCAAGCGCGCCGCGGCGGTTGGCGGCAAGCTCTACGTAATCGGCGGCGCCACCATGCTGGCAGGATCCAAGGAAACTGCGATACACCCCGCGCGGATCCACCGCTCGATTGGAACCGTCGAGGAATATGATCCAGCGACCAACACCTGGCGCGAGCGCAGCATGATGCCCACCGCCCGTAACCACCTCTCGATCGGCGCCGTCAACGGCAAGATTTATGTGATCGGCGGGCGCGTTGGCGGCGCATTTATCAGTGGCGGTGGCAACGGCGTGGACGTGGTTGAGGAATACGACCCGGCGACAGATACGTGGGCCTCGGTGCGTGCGCGCATGCCTACCGCGCGCAGCGCGACGGCTTACGCGGTGCACGGCGGCCGCGTTTATGTCGCCGGCGGCGAATATCAGAGTTACAACCAGTCGACCGCGTTTCGCGCACTCGAGGGTTTCGATGCCGCCAGGAAAGAGTGGTTCGTGATGCCGCCGATGCCACTGCAGCGCCACGGGCTTGCCGGCGCAGTGCTCGGCAACCGTTTCCATCTCATCAGCGGGGACGTGCAATCAGCCGGCACCGGGCTCGAGATGCATACGGATGCGCACGATGCGTTCGAATTCGAAAGCACCGCCAAATAACATTTGATCCGACAAGCGGCTGGCGCCGGCAACTGCTTGCGGCGTCTGCACGGACTTTCGCCTGGCTCGGCGGCAGCGTCGCGAAGAAATCCAGCGCCGATTCGATAAACCACGCACTTTACCCAACGGACTTTTATGGACATGCAGACGATCACGGATAAACTCATCGCGACCAAAGACAACGGCATCGGCTGGATCATCTTCAACAATCCGGCGCGTCACAACGCCGTATCGCTGGAAATGTGGCAGGCACTGACGAGCACGCTCGAAGCCTACGCCGCCGATCCGGAAGTGCGCGTGATCATACTGAAGGGCGCGGGCGAAAAAGCGTTTGTCGCCGGCGCCGACATCTCTCAATTCAAGGAAAAACGCTCGAGTCCCGCAGCGGTCGAAGAATACAATACGACTGCCGACCGCGCCGGGCAAACGCTGCAGACGAGCCCCAAGCCGACGATTGCGATGGTGCGCGGCTATTGCATCGGCGGTGGCACGGCACTCGCGGTCGGCTGCGATATGCGCATTGCGTCCGAGGATGCGCGCTTTGGCGTTCCCGCGGCCAAACTCGGTCTCGGCTACCGGTTTCCCGGCATCAAGCGCCTCGCCGATGTGGTGGGCCCCGCATTCACTGCGGAGATATTTTTCACCGCGCGCCAGTTCACGGCGCAGGAAGCGTTGCAGATGAACCTCGTCAATCGCGTGGTGCCGGGTGCCGATCTCGAGAAATACACGCTGGATTACGCCAACACGATCGTCAACAATGCGCCGCTCACGATTGCGGCCGTCAAGCGCAGCCTCATCGAGTATCTGCGCAATCCGGCCGAACGTGACCTGGCGCTGTGCCAGAAGATGGTCGATGATTGTTACGCGAGCGCGGATTACACGGAAGGCCAGACCGCGTTCATGGAGAAGCGCAAACCGGCATTCAAGGGCAGCTAAGCGCCGCGCCGGAAAACTGGGGATGGTGGTCAGCGGCAGCAGCATGGCGATGCCTGTATATGCGGCGGCGTTTTTTACGCTCGCATTAATTGCGCATGAGAACGCTTATGCGCTGTATCCGGAACGTCCCGTGCGCCTGATCATTGCGCAATCTCCCGGCGGTAATGCGGATATCATCGGCCGTGCCCTGGCCGAGGGGCTCAGCGAGCGACTTGGGCAGTCGGTGGTCGTCGACAATCGCGGCGGCGCGAGCGGAATTATCGCGATCGAACTCGTGGTGCGTGCGCCGCCGGACGGGCACACGTTGTTACTCGTCGCCAGTTCGTTTGGCGTGAATCCCGCGCTCAATCGGAAACTGCCGTACGATCAGCAACGCGATTTGGCGCCCATTACATTGGTCGCGACCGCGCCCAATATTCTGGTGGTCGGGCCTGCGCTGGCCATCCGCTCGGTGGCGGAATTGATTCAGGTGGCGAAAAGCAAACCCGGGCAACTCACGTTCGGGTCGTCGGGCAACCTGGGTTCGCCGCATCTCGCCGGCGAATTGTTCAAGCTGATGACGGGTGTCGACATGGTGCATGTGCCGTACAAGGGTGCGGCGGCATCGCTGACCGATCTGATCGCCGGCCGCATCTCGCTGTCTTTCGCGAGCCTGCCCAGCGCCATCGGGCACGTGAGGAGCGGCCGGCTGCGCGCGCTGGCCGTTACCAGCGAGAAGCGGTTTTCTCTCGTCCCGGAGTTACCGGCGATGGCCGAACTGGGATTGCCGGGGTTCGAGACCAGCGCTTGGCAGGGGCTGTTGGCGCCCGCCAAAACGCCGCGTGTTATTGTCAACCGCTTAAACGCGGATTCGGCAAGCACCGTGAACTCCGCGGCGATGCGCAGCCTGCTCGCCGCCAATGGCGCCGAAGGGGTGGGAAATTCACCCACGGCGTTTGCCGCGTTTGTCCAGGCTCAAATCACCAAATGGACCAAGGTTGTGCGCGCAGCCGGCATTCAGGCGGAATAAAATATCGATCAACTCTTTAAACTACTCAGCCACAGAGGACGAACATGACATCCAAACCACGCACCGGGCCGCTCGCCC
>JAYVME010000347.1:0-8771 GCA_043759115.1 Betaproteobacteria bacterium
CGCTCATCATCAAGGGGCCGGATATTCCGCGCGGCGTGAAAATCAGCGAGCCGGCGAATCATGTCGATACCTACCCGTTTATCATGGAGTGCGCCGGCGAGAGCACGCCCGACGTGTATGACGATCATCCGGGGCACTCGTTGTTCAAGCTCGCCGCCGGTGCTGTGCCAGACCGCAACGTGCTGACCGAATACCATGGCATGGGCTCGACCACCGGCGCGTTCATGATCCGGCACGGCAAATACAAGTACGTGCATTACGTTGCGTATCCGCCGCAGCTATTCGATCTTGAGGCCGATCCGGAGGAATTGCGCGATGTGGCGGGGGAGGCCGGTTATGCGCCTGTCGTCGCGGATTGTCGCGCGCGGCTGTACAAGATCTGTGATCCGGCCGAAGTCGATGCACGCGCCAAGCGGCGGCAGGCCGAATTGCTGGTGGAGAACGGCGGGCGCGATGCGGTAATCAAGCGCGGCGACCTTGGGTTTTCACCACCGCCCGGTTATCCGATAGTTTTAGGCTAAGGAAGAAATCATGAAAGTCGCATTCATAGGGTTGGGCGTCATGGGTTACCCGATGGCGGGGCATCTCGCGCGGGCGAATCACGACGTAACGGTTTACAACCGCACGCGCGCCAAGGCCGACAGTTGGGTCAAGGAATTCGGCGGACGCGCCGCGGCCACGCCGCGCGCAGCGGCCGACGGTGCGGACATCGTGTTTTCATGCGTCGGCAACGACCTCGATCTGCGGGCGGTCGCGCTCGGTGCCGACGGCGCGTTTGCCGGCATGAAAAAAGGCGGTATCTATGCCGATCACTCAACGGTGTCGGCAAACGTGGCGCGCGAGCTGGAGAAAATGGCGGGCGGCGGCGGATTCGGTGTTCTCGATGCGCCAGTGTCAGGCGGGCAGGCGGGCGCGGAGAAGGGCATACTGACGATCATGGTCGGCGGCGATGCTGATGCGTTCGCCGTGGCGCAACCGGTGATGGCGCATTACGGGCGCGCGGTGACGCTGATGGGCGCCGCCGGTGCGGGACAGCTGACCAAGATGGTGAACCAGATCGCGATCGTCGGCATGGTGCAATCGCTGGCGGAAGGCCTGAACTTTGCAATGCGCGCCGGACTCGATGCGAAAAAAGTAATCGACGTCATTGCCAAGGGCGCCGCGCAGTCTTGGCAACTCGAGAACCGCGGGCCGACTATGGTCGCCGACAAGTTCGACTTCGGGTTTGCGGTCGACTGGATGCGCAAGGATCTGCAGATTTGTCTCGACGAAGGCCGTCGCAACGGCGCATTGCTGCCGGTTACCGCCATCGTCGAACAGTGGTACGGGAGATTGCAGGAAAAGGGCTGCGGCCGGCTCGACTCATCTAGTCTCATGAAACTGCTGACGGAAAAATAATGGCCGACCTCACGCCACTGCCCGCGGCGACCGTCACGCTGGTGCGCGACGGTCCGCAGGGCCTCGAAGTGCTCATGATGAAGCGCAATCTGCAGTCGGGCTTCGTGCCCGGCAAGTACTTGTTCCCGGGCGGCGCGGTCGATAAGGCAGACGCGGCCAACGGGGTTTACGCGCGTTGCACGGGGCTCGACGACGAGACCGCGAGCCGCCGCCTTGGCGTGCCTGCCCACGGCCTTGCGTACTGGATTGCCGCGATTCGCGAATCGTTCGAGGAGGCCGGATTGCTGCTTGCGCGCGCGGCGACCGGACAGCCCGTCGGGCATGCGCAGGCGACCGAATTGTCGCGCCATCGCAAGGCAGTGGCAGACGGCGAGCTCGCATTTGAAGCGCTGCTGCACGACGCGGGTCTGCAGCTTGCCGTGGACGAGCTGGTCTACTTCAGTCACTGGATCACTCCGGCGGGCGCCCCGCGTCGCTACGACACGCGGTTTTTCATCGCGCAGGCGCCTGCCGGGCAGGAGCCCGCGCACGACAACGAAGAAACCATCGAGAGCATCTGGGTAAGTCCGCGCGCCGGCGTGGAGCGTTACGGCGCAGGCACTTTCAAGATGTTGACGCCAACCATCCACACGCTGCGGCTCTTCGCCGGCTACGAATCCGCGGCGGCGCTGATCGATGCCATGCGCGCGTTGCCTGACGTGCCGACGATAGCGCCGCGCATCGGCAAGGACGGCCGGCGCATCATGCCCGGCGAGCCGGGTTACGACGAAGCGGGCGCCCATGAAGCGCGCGGAAAATGGACGAGTTGAAAAAAATCACGCCCGGCGAAGTCGTGAAGCTATCCGCGCTGGTGCGGCGCGTAACGGCGCCCAATCCCGGCATGATGACCGGGCCGGGTACCAATACCTATATTGTCGGCCGCAAAGAACTCGCGCTGATCGATCCCGGACCGGACAGTGAAGCGCATTTGCAGGCGATCCTGGCAGTCGTCGGTGATCGGTTGCGCTGGATATTGTGCACGCATACGCATCTCGATCATTCGCCTGGTGCGCGGGCACTCAAGGCCGCAACCGGCGCGGAAGTAATCGGCATGCGCGCGCCCGAACACGGCAGCCAGGACAGCGCGTTCGCGCCGGATCGCGTGTTCAAGGACGGCGACGTGCTCGACGGCGGATCGTTCAAGTTGCGTGCCGTGCATACGCCGGGCCACGCGTCGAACCATTTATGCTATTTGCTCGACCGCGAAAAGCTGCTGTTTACCGGCGATCACATCATGCAGGGCTCGACGGTGGTGATCAGTCCGCCGGATGGCGACATGATCGCGTACTTGCGCTCGCTCGAATCGCTGCTGGCGCTCGATATCGCGCGCGTAGCGCCCGGACACGGTCATCCGATCGATGAGCCGCACAATGAAGCGCGGCGCCTGATCGCGCACCGCCTGCGGCGCGAGCAGAAAGTGGTCGACGCATTCGGCGTCAATAATTCGGCGACGCTCGATGAACTGGTGCCTATTGTGTATGCGGATACTTCGTCGCGGCTGCACCCGGTCGCGCGCCGGTCGCTGTACGCGCATCTCCTGAAGCTCGTGCAGGACGGCCGGGTGTGGCAGCAAGGGGAGCGCTGGATGTTGCGCACCTAGTCGGCGGCCAACAAAAAGCCCGCCAACCCTCATCCCTAACCCTTCTCCCAAAATGGGAGAAGGGAACATTTTGCACCCCTCTCCACTTGATGGAGAGGGGATGGGGGTGAGGATGGCGGGCTTTTTTATTGCACCAGACGGCTCTTTACTGCCGTTTCTGCGCGTCGTGCTTCTGGCAGTAGATTACCCTGCTGTCCAGTTTGCTTTGCGATCGAACTGTCGCCGCATGCGTGATCACTGGATCGATTTGATGTTGGCGTCCTTGACCACTTTCTGCCACTTGGGCACATCGCGGTTCAGGACGTCGCGGAATTGCTGGGGCGGACCACCGGCGGGGTCGAGCCCTTCGCCCGCCATGCGCTCCTGCATGACCGGCGCCTTGATGGCGCCGGCAATTTCAGCGTTCAAACGCGTGACGATCTCCTTCGGCAGATTCTTCGGCCCCAACGTCGCGTACCACAGGATCGCTTCATAGCCGGGCACGGTTTCGCCGACGGTCGGGATATCCGGCACCGCCCCGTTGCGCTTGGCGGTCGTCACCGCGATCCCGCGCAGGCGCCCGGCCTTGTGCTGCGGAATCATCGCCGGCAGCGCGCCGAACACCACTTGAACCTGGCCCCCGAGCAGATCGGTCAGCGCCGGACCGGTACCCTTGTAGGGAATATGCGTCATGCGGGCGCCGGCCATGATATCGAAAAGCTCGGTTGCGAGATGCGTGATGCCGCCGGTTCCGGTCGAACCGTAGTTGATGCCGCCGGGCTTTGCTTTGGCGAGGGCAATCAGCTCCTTGATCGTCTTCGCGGGCACGCTCGGATGCAAACTGACCAGAAAGCCGCTTTCGCCGATCAGCGCGATCGGCGTGATATCGTTGATCGGATCGTAGGGCAGTTTGAAAATTGCCGCATTGGCGGCATAGCTGCCGGACACCATGGCCAGCGTATAACCGTCCGCCGCGGCGCGCACCGCCGTTTCGACGCCTATCGTGCCGCCGCCGCCCGCGCGATTATCGACCACTACCGACTCGCCCAGCGCTTCAGTCAGCTTCTGCGCCATCGCGCGCGCGACAATGTCCGTACCGCCGCCCGGCGCGAAGGGCACGATCAGGCGGATCGGTTTGGTCGGATATTTGCTGTCATTTTTTTGCGCGAACGCCTGACCGGCAGCCAGCGCAATGGCGAGCGCGGTTGCAGTGACGAGGAGGGTCTTGTTATCCATAATGTTCCTTAGAGTGCGTTTCAAAATGAGGTTCCCCGATGCCATAGACACGTGTAGCGCAGGCGACCTCGCCTGCTCCGTCAACGAATGCAGGCGAGTCGCCTGCGCTACCTTTATTTTGAAATGTGCTTTTGGGGAGTAATCAGCCGAAGTGCGTGAAAGACGAGCGATCAGTCAGGCGCGCGGCTTGCACAGCAAGCCGAGCAGTTCGCGCACGGAATGCCGTTCGATGTCGAGTGCGACTTCTGCGATGCGGTCGGCCGGCAGGTCCGGATTGATGCCGTGGAACTTCGCGGCGATTCCCTTGGCGTCGATTGGCGCATGTACAGAGCCGGTCGGGTTCAGGATATCGACGCGCTCCCACTTGCCATCACGCGAGGCTGCGACCCAGCCGGCAAAATCCTTCGGGTAAAGCTTGTCGAGCGCGGGGTCGGGCACGAGTTCGATATGGCGGGCGAGCGCGACGAGCGCCGGATCGGCCATTTTCGCGTCGCTGAATTGCGCCGGCAGCACCTGACCGTCGACCAGCGCGGCGGCAACGACGTAGCGCAGACTCATCTGCGCGTTAAGCGCGCTCGACGGGGCATAGTCGAAACCGCATTGCACATCGACGACCTTGCTGGTGCCCACGCGCACCGGCAATTGCGCGTTCCACGGCGCGCCGAGTTTCTTGCGCAGCGCGAGCGCGGCATCGATGTACGAATGCGTGCTGCCGCAGCACGAGTACGGCTTGATCGAAGTTTTGTCGAGGTGATAGATGCTGCCGAGGTCCTCGGTCAGCGGCGCCGCATCGGACGCGTCGGAGAATGCTTTCAACACGCCGCCGTCCGCGTATTCGTAAATCTGCGTCGGCCCGCTGAAGCCCAGTTGCGCGAGTTCCGCGGCGAGTACGCCCGAATGCGCGGCCTTGCCGGCGTGCAGCCGTTTGCTCATCGTGCCGTCGGCATTGAACGCCCACAGTCCGGCGCCCTGCGTACCGGCGAGACCGAGCGCCCACGCGCATTCCTCGGTATTGAGTTTCATCAATGACGCGCACGCCGCCGCCGCGCCGAACGGGCCGCATACGCCGGTCAGGTGCCAGCCGCGCAGGCGCGTCGCGGAAGGATTGAGCGCGAGGCTGGTGCGGATCATGACTTCATAACCCGCCGCAATCGCCGTGACGAGCTCGGTGCCGCTGCTATTCAATTTTTCCGCCATGGCGATTGCCGCGGGCACCACCACCGCGCCCGGATGCAGCTTGGCGTTGTGATAGTCGTCGAGTTCGAAGGCGTGCGATGCAGTGCCATTCACCATTGCCGCGTCGGCGGTGCGCAGCGACGCTTTCGCTTCGCCCCAGACGGTCGCTTCACTTGCCTTGCCGCCGTGGCGCGCCCACGTGAGCAGCATTTGCGCCCAGGGTGTCGCAAAGCCGTAAACGCCCGCGCCGAGCGTGTCGAGTATCGCGATGCGCACGACTTCGCGCGCCCGCTGCGGCAGATCGTCGTAAGCAAGCTGGCTGATCCAGTTGGCCACTTCGCGGGTGGGTGCTGAAACGGCACGGCGGTCATAGTTCATGCGTGTTCTCCTCGGAACGTGTGCGCGGCGCGGCCGTGAAAGGCGAAAATGCCTTCGCGCGACGCCGGTTCAATACGGTATTGTAAATTGATGCCGTCGGGAAGTCATTTAGACGGGGCAGGGCGATGTTACGCCTTCCGGGCCCGCGCCGGCGGCCCGCCCGCGTGCTGGCGCATGATCAGCAGTCTTAAACGCAGGGCCGAGCGCACATGAAGGCGCGCTGCCGTTTCCGCCGCGCGCGCGTCCTGACGCTCGATTGCCTCGACGATGGCGCGGTGTTCCTTGAGCGCTTCTTTCGGCCGTCCCGGCCATGAGAAGGTGGTGCCGCGCAATTGTTCGAGCTCGTCCTGCAGCGATTGCAGCGTTCTGACCAGGTAGCGGTTATTGGCGGCCCGGTAAATGCAGCCGTGCAATTCCTTGTTGATCGCCAGCAACTGCCCGGCATCGTTTTTGGCGGCGGCCTCTTCGCGCAGAATCTGGTTAAGAAAATCCACTTCGGCTGCTGATGCGTGCTGGGCCGCCAGTGTTGCGGCGGCGCCCTCGAGGACTTCGCGCATGGCATAGAGTTCGAAGATCTGATCCCGGTTCAGTTGGGGTACCGCCAGTCCATGCTCGGACAGGACCAGCAGGTTGTCCGACACGAGGCGGCGCAGCGCCTCGCGCACGGGCGTGCGGCTGACTTCCAGCCAACTGGCAATGGCTTCCTCGCGAATGCGTTCGCCCGGCTCGAAGCGCGCGGTATGCAGGGCTTTTTTGAGTTCGCTATAGACGCGCTCGGCCAGCGGGACTCCGCCGGCGGCGCGGGCGGCGGGCGGCGCTTTCAATTTGGCTGGTTGCATGGCTAACCATCCTTGATTCGATTTCCGAACCGGCAAGTTGACGCACAAATGCGATTTCGTATACTATTGTATACAAGCGGATGCAAGCAAGCTAATTTTCAATCACACGGTCACCAGCGGAGGCTTCAAATGAGCGATTTTGACGTAATTGTGGTGGGCGGCGGCAATGCGGCGTTTGCGGCGGCGCTGTCGGCCAGGGAACATGGCGCCAAGCGCGTCGTGGTGATCGAGAAAGCGCCCAAGGCGCAGCGCGGCGGCAACACCCATTTCAGCGGCGCCATATTCCGGCATGTATTTAACGACGCGAAGGAACTCGATCGCTTCGTGCCCGACGCCGAGGAAAAATACCCGGGCTTTCACGCCGGCGCGGAGCCGTATACGAAGGAGTCTTTTCGGGCAGACCTGATGCGCGTCACCAACGGGCGCAGCGATCCGGAGTTATCGACCATCCTGATTGATGAATCGTATGACACGATGTGCTGGATCCAGGAAAAAGGACGCATGCATTTCGAGCTCGCCCATTCCGTCATGGGAGTGCGCATCGGCGGCAAAATAAAATGGCCCAAAGGCGCGCTCGTGCGTACCGTGCACGAAGGTGTGGGCTTGTCCAAGACGTGGTTTGAGACCGCCGAGGCGATGGGTATCGAGATCCGCTACGACACCAGCGCGATGCGGCTGACGCAGGGCGAGAGCGGTCGCGTGAACGGCGTCGTGGCGCGCGGGCCGGACGGCATTGCCACGCTCAACTCGAAAGCGGTGGTGCTGGCCGCGGGTGGGTTTGAAACCAATCCGGCGTGGCGCCGGCTTTATCTCGGCGACCCGTGGGATCACGCCAAGGTGCGCGGCTCGAACTTTAACTACGGCGACGGCCTGAAAATGGCGATGGATATCGGCGCCATGCCGTGGGGCCATTGGGGCGGTTGTCATGCGACACCGATCAATGCCGAGGCGCCCGATTACGGCCGCCGTGATTTGACCGATAAAACGAACCGTTTGTCCTATACGTACGGCGTGATGGTCAACATCGAAGGCAGACGCTTTGTGGACGAGGGCGCGGATTTGAATTCGTACACCTACGCGAAATACGGCGGCATGATCTTGAAGCAGCCAGGCAGCCTGATTTACCAGATCTTCGACAGCAAGGTGCTGGAGATGCTCGAGCCGCGCTACTCGACCAGCGTGCCGTTCAAGTCCGACACGTTGGAAGGGCTGGTCAAGCAATTGAAGGTCGACCACCAGCAGACGATCAAGACGCTGAATGAATACAACGCGGCCGCCGGGCATGGAAAATTTGATCCGATCGGGCTCGACGGCTTGCACACGGAAGGCATCGAACCGGCGAAGACCAACTGGGCGCAGAAACTCGACAAGCCGCCGTACGTCGCTTATCCAGTGACGGGTGGTATCACGTTCACCTTCGGCGGACTGAAAATCACCAAGGAGGCGCAAGTCGTCGCGACCGACTGGAAGCCGATGCCGGGCCTGTATACCTGCGGCGAAATGGTCGGCGGACTTTTCCATTACAACTATCCGCTCGGCACCGGCCTCATGTCGGGCGCGGTGTTCGGGCGCATCGCGGGACGCAGCGCCGCATTGTCTTGAGCCAGGGGTAGGGGGGAATCCCCCCGCACTTTATGTGCCGCCCGCTACACGGGCGGCACTGTTTCGCCGGTGCGCCTGACCGTTCCGCTCAGATAGCCGCTGACCGCGAGCACCGACGCGATCATGATGAACACCGGCGCCATGCCGAAGGCGGAGCCCAGCGCTCCGGCCGCCACCGGTACCGTGGTATGCGTGAAGTGATTCAGCGTCATGCGCACACCCGTGACTTCGCCGGTGCGTCCTTCAGGCGACCGGTTGTAGCTCATGAGCAGGGTGATGGGCTGGCCGCAACCGAGTGCCAACCCGATGCCGAACGAGAGCATGCCGATCAGCCAGGCATTCTGCGCAAACGGAAACACGGTGAACACCGCGGCGCCGAAAAACATCGAAACCGCGAGCACGCGCCGCGCCGTAAAGCGCGCGGTCAGTTGCGGCAGGCTGAAGCGCACGACGAACGTCGCCACCGCAAACGTGCCGAGTATGATGCCGATGGTCGACGGTGCCAGGCCGATGGCATGCGCGTA
>JAYVME010000348.1:0-3814 GCA_043759115.1 Betaproteobacteria bacterium
ATTATTGCTGCTATTTTAACTTCATTTATGAATTAGAAATAGAATCAGATGCGTGCCGACGAGGCGCGCGAGGGCGGCTGATGCGATATGCAATAATCCGGTCACCCACCGGATTCTTAATTACAGGAGCGAAATATGGCAAGCCCAGGCCGTCAGTTCAGGGATTTGATCAACGCACCGGAAATTCTCATCCAGCCCGGCATTTACGATGGTTACACCGCGCGTCTCGTCGAGCAATCGGGATTCAAAACGGCTTCGATTTCCGGCGCCGGCGTGTCCGAAAGCCGCATGGGCTGGGCCGATCGCGGCGTCATGACCTTTGACGAGAATCTCGCCAATGCGCGGCGGCTCGCTGATTGCACCGATCTCCTGTTGCGCGCGGACGGCGATACCGGATACGGCAACGCGATGACGGTTCATTTTGTGGTGCGCGCGTTCGAGAAAGCTGGCATGGCCGCGCTCATGATCGAGGATCAGGTGTGGCCCAAGCGCTGCGGCCATATGGCCGGCAAGTCGTGCATACCGGCCGAGGAAATGGTGCAGAAGGTCAAGGCCGCGGTGGACGCGCGGCGGGATCATGATTTCGTCATCGTGTCGCGCACCGATGCGGCGGGACCGCACGGCGTGGATGAGGCGATCCGCCGGCTCAATCTCTACGCTGAAGCGGGCGCCGACGTCATGTATGCCGACGCGCTGTTATCGCAGGAAGACATCGCGAAAGTCGCCAAGGGCGTGCCTAAACCGCTGATCGTCAACATGGGGCTGGGCATGCGCTCGCGCAAAACCACGCCGCTGATGTCGCCGCGGCAATTACAGGACATCGGCGTGGCCGGGGTAAGTTATCCGCGCATCCTGTCGACGGCGGCGCTGAAAGGCATGCAGAACGCGATGGCGGTGTTCAAGGAAGAGGTCGTCAAGCACAACCGCGTGGTGGACCGTCCCGATCTCCTGGCCTCATTCGATGAACTCAACGACTTGATGGGCATGCGGCAACTGGACGAACTCGAACGCAAATTCGTGTCTTAGAGAGCTGGCTCGTCCCGACGGTTCATTCGGGGCGTATGCCGGCGCTTTTCGCGACTTTCGCCCAGCGCGCGATTTCATCGCGCAAAACGTTGCCGAACTCCTCCGGCGAATTGGCGAGCGGCTCGGCGCCCTGACTCAACAATCGATCGCGCAGATCCGCCGACGCGACGGCGGCCACGAGCGCCTGATTGAGCTTCATTACCACCTCGCGCGGCGTGCCGGCGGGTGCCGCGATGCCGAACCACGAACCGACTTCATAGCCCGCGTAACCGGCCTCGGCAGTGGTGGGGACGGCGGGCAGGCTGGCCGCGCGCTGGCGGGCGGCGACCGCGAGCGCGCGCAGCTTGTTGGCGCGGATGAAGGTTAGCGCGGAAGGCACCGCTTCGACCATCATGTCGACCTGGCCGGCCATCAGATCGGTGAGCGCGGGCGGGCTGCCCTTGTACGGCACATGCAGCGCTTCGAACCCCGCGACGCTCTTCAGGTATTCGCCGGCGAGATGCGCGGTGCTGCCGACGCCGGCCGAGGCGTAGCTCAGGTTGCGCCGCGCCTTGGCGAGCGCGATGAGTTGCTTGAGGTTTTCGGCCGGCACTACCGGGTTGACGATGACCACGAACGGCACGGCGGCGATCATCGACACCAGCGCGAAGTCCTTGAGCGGATCGTACGGCAGCTTGGCGTAGATGCTGGGATTGACGGCCAGCGGTCCGTTGCTGGCAAGGAACAGCATGTAGCCGTCGGGTGGGGCTTTCGCCACGCGCTCGGTCGCGATAATGCCGCCCGCGCCCGGCACGTTCTCGATTATCACGGTCTGGCCGAGCAGCTCGGCCATCTTCTGGCCGGCGGCGCGCGCGACGATGTCGCTGACGCCGCCGGCGGTGAAGCCGACGACAATGCGTACCGGTTTCGCGGGGTAGGGTTGGGCGAAGGCAGGGGCCGCCGCGACCAGTGTGACAACCGACAGCGTAGCGCACAGAAATGGTTTCATTTTTTCTCCGTCGGTGGTGTGTTGTGTTACGCAAAGAGCGGGTGATTTTACCGCGAATGCGCGGGTGTATGATTCCAGTTTGGCCGATCTTCAAGGGCGGGACAAATCCATGGGCATGACCATCGCGGAAAAAATCCTCGCGCGCAAAAGCGGGCGGGCGAAGGTCGGGCCGGGCGATCTCGTCACGGTGAACGTGGACACCGTGGTGCTGTTCGACAACAACTTCATGCCGAGCATCTGGCAGGATGTGCTGAAAATGGAGCATCCAGAGAGAGTGATCGTGATCCTCGATCACCGCGTGCCGGCGCCGACGATACAAAGTGCTGCCGCGCACCGTACCGCGCGCAAGTTCGTCGAGAAATTTGGCATCACGCGCTTTCACGACGTCGGCGGCACGCAGGGCATCTGCCACCAGGTAGTCGCCGATCAGGGCTACGCCTTACCCGGCACGGTGCTGGTATGCAGCGATTCGCACACGTGCAGCGCCGGCGCATTCAACTGCATCGCGCGCGGCGTCGGCGGGCCGGATGTCATGTATGCCGCGGCCAAGGGTGAGACGTGGTTTCGGGTCGGCGCCACGGTGCGTTACGAGTTGACCGGCGCCTTACGCACCGGTGTCACGACGAAGGACGTCTTTCTGCACATTGCCGGCACCTACGGCGATCACGCCACGCAGAACGTCGAGTTCGGCGGCTCGGCACTCGCGGGCTTATCCATGAGCGCGCGCAAAACGTTGTCTACCATGGGCGCGGAACTGTCGTGCGAGTTCGCGACGTTCGAAGCGGACAGCGTGCTGGCCGATTACCTGCGCGCGTGCGGCAAGAATGATATCGAGCCGGTGCAGCCCGATCGCGACGCCGATTATTTCGACGTGCGCAAAATCGATTTAAGCGCGCTCGAACCGCTCGTCGCGCTGCCGGATTCGGTGCTCAAGAACTCGCGTGCAGTTGGCGAAGTGGCCGGCACGCGTGTGGATCAGGCCTTCATCGGCTCGTGCGCGAACGGCACGCTGGAGGATTTGCGCCTGGCCGCGCAAATCCTGGCGGGGAAAAAAGTCTCGCCCAAGTGCCGGCTGATCGTGACCCCGGCGTCGCAGCAAGTATATTTGCAGGCGTTGCATGCCGGTATCATCACCACGTTGGCCGAAGCGGGTGCTGTCATCACCAACCCGACCTGCGGCGCATGCGGCGGTGGGCACATGGGCGTATTGGGGCCGGACGAAGTGTGCATCACCGCGAGCACGCGCAACTTCAAAGGTCGCATGGGCGACCCGAGCGCGCGCATCTACATGGCATCGCCCGCGACCGTCGCCGCGTCGGCGATCAAGGGCGCTATCACTCATCCCGGCGAATTCCTAAATTAAATGCAACCGCCGATTAACGCCGATGAACGCCGATGAAAACTGGAAAATCAAATGCAGAAAATGCGTCGGTATCACCGGGTTCAATTTATTTTGCGTTCTTCTCGGGGCGCTTTTCGTATCCAACTTTTTGTTTTTGAACTTATCTGCGTTCATCGGCGTTCATCGGCGGTTCCGCTTTGGGGTTAACTTTGGGGTTAAGATGAATTTTAAAGCACGAGTCTGGAAATTTCCCGACGACATCAACACCGATCTGATCCTGCCGAACCGCGCGTTTTATCTGACGCCGGAGGAGCAGGTGAAGTTCGTGTTTTCCGCGAACCGTCCGGGTTGGGTCGATCTCGTGCAGCCGGGCGACATCCTGATCGGCGGGCGCAATTTCGGCATGGGCTCGAGCCGTCCGGCGGCGCGTTCGCTGCGCAATCTCAAGCTGGGTTGCC
>JAYVME010000349.1:0-3813 GCA_043759115.1 Betaproteobacteria bacterium
TGTGCCGCTACATCGTGTTAAACCCCGTTCGCGCCAAGATGGTGAAATCCGCAAACCGATGGCCATGGAGCAGCTATCGCGCGATGCTGGGCACGCAGGAGGCGCCGAGCTGGTTATCGGTCGATGCGCTGCTCGCGCAATTCGCCCGCAGCCGCGCGCTGGCCCGGCAGCGCTACGCGCAATTCGTCTCGGAAGGCGTCAAAGAAAAGAGCCCGTGGGACAATCTGAAGGGCCAAATCTACCTGGGAGACAAGCATTTCGTCGCGCGGATGCAGCGAAAGCTGGATCGACAAGCCGATGATATCAACATCCCGCGGGCACAGCGGCGCGGACCGGCGCCGTCGCTTGTGCATATTCAGCGAACGTATAAAGATCGTGACCAGGCAATACTGAAAGCGCATGATACAGGGCAATACAGCTATAGTGAGATTGGCAAGCATTTCAAGATGCACTTCACGACGGTGGGGCGTATCGTGAGATCGGGCAGGCAAGCCAGAAGGCAGACCGACGAGAAACCAACGCGTTGATTATTTATGCTACGATGCTAGACCTGACCCCGTTTTTCCTAGACCTGACCCCGTTTTTCATTTTCACGACAGTTCAATGGCGCTCCGCTATTTTTGACGATTAGCGATCTGCGGCGCCACCGGCTCGCATGGTGCGGGACGCTGATACAATGCGTCCTTATCTTCCGCAGTCTGACAGATGGATCAAAAAGAGCAGTCCAGGCAGTCCCGTTCGGCCCTGGCGATGGCGGCTCTCGGTATCGTTTACGGCGATATCGGCACGAGTCCGCTCTATGCTGCCAAGGAAGTTTTCAATCCTAGCTATGGCATTCCGTTTTCCGCCGCCAATGTGATGGGCGGTGTGTCGGCGATTTTCTGGGCGTTGATGATCATCGTATCCATAAAATACGTGATTCTCATCATGCGTGCCGACAACCGGAGCGAAGGCGGCATCATGGCGCTGCTGGCGCTGGCGTCGGCATCGGTCAAGGAACGGGCGGGATGGGGAGTTCCGCTCGCGGTGCTGGGTGTATTCGGTGCGGCGCTCTTTTACGGCGATGGCGTGATTACGCCGGCGATTTCGGTGTTGAGTGCGATAGAGGGCCTCGAAGTGGCGGCGCCAGCACTCAAGCCGTATGTCATACCGTTGACGGTTGCGGTACTGATAGCGCTTTTCGCCATCCAGCGGCGTGGCACGGCGGCAGTGGGCGCATTGTTCGGACCGGTCATGATCGTATGGTTTGCAGTTCTGGGTTTGATCGGCGTGGTCAACATCGTGCAGGCGCCGCAGATACTGCAGGCCTTGAGTCCCATGCACGCTTACGGTTTTCTGACCCAGCATGGATTCGCGTCGTTCGCGGTGTTAGGTGCGGTATTCCTGGCGGTCACGGGCGCCGAGGCGCTGTATGCCGATATGGGGCACTTCGGCAAAGGGTCGATACGCGTTGCGTGGTTCGCGTGCGTGCTGCCCGGGCTGACGCTTAACTATTTCGGACAGGGCGCGCTCCTGATCACGAACCCGCAGGCGGTCGAGAACCCGTTTTACCTGATGTTCCCGAACTGGGCGTTACTGCCGATGGTGGCACTCGCCACCGCGGCGACGGTGATCGCATCGCAGGCGGTAATTTCCGGCACTTACTCGATGACCCGGCAGGCGATCCAGCTCGGTTTCATACCGCGCATGGAGATCATCCAGACCTCCGATACCGAGTTCGGCCAAATCTATATTCCCAGCATCAACTGGACGTTGCTGATTGCAATTATCGCGGCCGTGATCGGTTTTGGCTCGTCGTCTAATCTGGCGTCGGCGTACGGCCTGGCCGTATCGGGCACGATGTTGATCACGACGTTGCTGACTTTTTTCGTGATCCGGTTCGGCTGGCGTTACAGTCTGACGGTGTGCGTGCTGTCGACCAGTTTTTTTCTGGTGGTGGACGTGGCGTTTTTCAGCGCGAATCTGTTCAAGTTTATCGAGGGCGGCTGGTTTCCGCTTGCCATGGGCGCTGTCATCTTCACGGTCATGGTGACGTGGCGGCGCGGCCGGGAAATTCTCTTCCAGCATTTGCGCAAATCTTCGCTGCAGCTCGAGCCGTTCCTGAAGATGCTCTTCCAGCATCCGCCGCACCGTGTGGAGGGCACCGCGATATTTCTGATTGGCGATCCGGACTCGACACCGCATGCGTTGCTGCACAATCTCGCGCATAACAAGGTCATACACGAGCGCGTAATTTTTCTGACGGTCATCGTCCGTGACGTGCCACGCGTACCGTTCGAGGAACGCGTGAGCATCGAATCGCTCGGCAACAACTGCCACCGGCTCAAACTCTTTTACGGTTTCAAGGACATGCCCGACGTGCCGCAGACGCTGGCCTTGTGCACCGTCGGCGGCGCGGCCTTCAACCTGATGGAAACGTCATTTTTCGTCAGCCGCGAGACCGTGATACCAACGCCGGGCGGCGGCATGGCGTTATGGCGCGAGCGGCTGTTTGCCGCCATGACCCGCAATGCCGGCAGCATCGTCGAGTATTTCAACATCCCGGCCAATCGCGTGATCGAACTCGGCACCCAAGTCGAGATTTGATTCCCCCAGCCGGCGGCGGGCGTTCAGTTCACGAAAAACGCCGCCGGCAGCGCTTCGATCACATAGCGGCGATTGATCATCTGGCTGGCGGCGAGGTCCATCGCCACGGGGTTGTTGGCGTCGGTGATCACGCGCCCGTGCGCGAGCAGTTGCTGGTCGAGCGGGATGGGATTGCGCAGCAGCGCAGCCAGGGTATGCAGATGCCGCGCCGGCACGTGCGCGAGGTTGTCGCCGGCCGGCGCTGGCAATGACGTGCTGCCGGCAACGACGAAGCTGTTGATGTGCTGGGCGATGCCGTAATCGGGACGATAGAGGGTGATGAACGGCAGCTCGCTCTTCAAGGTGGTCAGGAAGTGCGCGTAGGCGCGCGGGTGGTCCAGATCGGCAAACGTGTTGAACACGGCAATGCCGTCGGCGCCTAAACAGTGTTTCAGGTCGCGGAAGAAGTCACGCGTGACCAGATAGTCGGGGACGCCGTCGCCGTGAAAGAGGTCGACGATCACCACATCGTAACCGCCGTTGCACGAACGCAAAAAGGTGCGCGCGTCAGCCTGATGTACGCGCACCTTTTGCGGATCGAAGCCGAATACCTCGGTCGCCGCGCGCAGCGAGGCGGCATCGATGTCGACGGTGGTCACATCAACCCCGCGGCCGGCGAGGCGCATCGGCACCATGCCCGCGCCGATGCCGAGCACCAGTACCTTGCGCAGATCCGGCCGGTAGGCATACGACAGCGCTTCCAGCGCATAGGTATACATCGACAGCGAGCGGTTGGTCGCGCCGACCATGTTTTGCACCAGGCCGTCCTGAAAATACATGCGCGTGTAAGGCTCGTTGTCGCGCGGTCCGCTTTTGAGCACCTTGACGGTGCCGAACGACGAACGATAGACCGCGTCCACGGTCCACGCGGCGCCGGCATAGTTGGCGGGCCACATGCGCGCGGTGTAGGCATTCGCGCCGGCCAATAGTGCCAGCGCGGCGGCGAGCGCGATTCCCGCGGTGACGGCAAGTTGTTTGCGCCCGGCCAATTTCAGCGCGGAGCCGAACGTCATGATGAGCGGCAGCGCGGCAAGGACTGCCGCCACCACCAGCGTCGCCGCGAAGTTGCTTAAGTACTGGATCAGCCCGAACGCGGTCACGATGACGCCGGCCACCGAGCCGATGGTGCTGACGAAAAACACGCGGCCCGCGCCAGCATCGGCAAGTTTGCCGCGCGCCGCTGATTCG
>JAYVME010000350.1:0-8728 GCA_043759115.1 Betaproteobacteria bacterium
TTGCGCGAGAAATTCAATGCGGCCCTTGAGCTGCTTGTCGACGAGTTCCTTGACGCGCGCGGCGCCGAGCGTGAATTCCCAGTGTCCGGTCATGATGTCAACGCCGAGCAGCTTGGCAGCCTGCACCATGTCCTCGCCGCGGGTCCACAGTGCGGTCGCCGAACCCTGCCAGCTATCGCCGCCGTCGAGCAGCAGCGCGCCCGGACGCTGCGCGCGCACTTTTTTCACGAGCGTGGCAAGGTGGGCGAAGCCGCCGATCTTGCCGAACGTGCGCGCGTCGTGCTCGTAGTCAAGATGCGTGAACGCGTGCGCAAGCCGTGTATGCGGGCTGATGCGGTAATGCCTGAGCGCAGCCTCGCCGACCAGGTGCGGCGGTTTGCCGGCCATGCCGCCGACGCCGATATTGACGCTGGGTTCGCGAAAATACGTTGGCAGCAACTGTGCATGACAGTCGGTGAAATGCATCAGCGTTACATTGTTGCCAAAGCCGTGCAGATCATAGAAGCCATTGATCGCGGTGGCGGCGCGCGCGCTGTCGGCAAACGGAAAGCCGGCGGCGGCCGCGACGGCCAGCGTATGCAGGAACTCGCGGCGTGACATTGCCATCGTGTGTTCTCCGAAATGAAAAGGCCTGGATCGCTCCATGCCTCGCTCCAGGCCGTCCCTGAAATTTTACTTGCGGTTCACCGGTGAAGTGGGGTCGGTCAGATACGCCACGACATGGGTGATCTGTTCGGGCGTGAGATAGCCACTATGACCCATACGCGGCATGTTGGAGCAGGGAAAGTACGCCCACGCGTCGTAGAGCTTTTCGTAGGTGTATTTCACGATCGCGTCCGAATTGCCGCGCTGTGCGCCGTAGCCGGCGAGACTGGGGCCGACGTTGCCGGCATTCGTCTCGCGCGGGTCGAGCACATGACAGTTCGAACAACTGCCGCCGTTTTCCTTGCGCGGCTCGACTTTGCCGCCCACGATACGGCTGCCGCCTCCGTCATATGCGAGTTTCGCGCCGACTTTCCAGTCGCCGGCGAGCTTGCCCGAAGCCGGATACTTGATTGCCGCGCGGGACGACTGAACGACTGCGGCGGCTTCCTGAGAGGTAAGCTTGGCGTCACCGATCTTGCTGCAGGTCCTCTGCTCATTGTCCTGCGCCGAACGCTGGGTGAGTGCCGCCGGCATGCCGGGATAGGCTTCACTCACCATTTTCTCCGCGATAGTCCGCGTCGTCGTCTGGTCGGGAAAGGAAGCGCAGCCCAGTGCAACCAGAGCCGGCGCGCACAGCAATGCGAGTTTCGCTGATTTCATCTCTGTCGCTCCTCTCAACGCCGCACGCCCGGGAGTTGGATGACGCCCCCGTTGCCGGAACGGTTCAGATAAGTGGTGAGCGCCACCGACATGTCCGACGTGAAACCGAGGTCGGGCAGGCGCATCTGCCAGTTGCAATCGTAGAGCCGGTGCTGCATGGTGCGCACCGTGCTGTGCGTGCCGCGGTAGGCCGGCCAGGCGGTGGCCACCACTGCCTGCATTTGTTTGGATTCCGTCATGTTAGGCAGATCCTGCAGCCGGATGCGCTTGCCGTCTTCCGTGTGGCAGGTGGCACAGGAGAAGTCGAGAGGGCCGTTGCGGCGGTAAAAAATATACTCGCCGGCTTTGAACATGTCGTATTCCTTCTGATGGCTGAGGCGCACGTCCATCTTCATGCCGTTGGATCTGGAGCCGATGAAGCTCACCAGCGCTTCCATGTCGGACCTGCGGTCAAGATTGCTGAACCGGGTCTTGATGATTTCCTCGCGCTGCAAGCCCTGCTGCTCCACCATGCAGGTCAGCAACCGCGATTCCAGATCCTGCACCTTGTCGGTGTCGGCGAAGTAGCGCGGCAACTGCGCGAACGCGCCTTCCAGCTTGCCGGGTCCGAGACCAAAGTCGCATTTTTCGAGCGTAGCGTTCCGGGGGCCGCGTTTCTGGTGGAAAAGCGTTTTTCCGCGGTCGACCCACAACTCGCCGGGATTGTCCTCGGCCAGCATCTGGCGGCCGACCGCCAGCGGGTCGCCGGCGCCGCCTTGCGCGAACGCCATCGCGCTCACGCAGGCCAGAGCGATCGCGGCAATGCTGCGGCGAATTTCAGACATGATGACCTCCCCCGTTATTTTTTATAGTTGGCGGCGGGCGCCGGCTGCCGCGCTTACGGTGCCGCCGCCACCGCGACTTCGTCGGTGCGCTTGTCGCCCTTGTTGTCGGTCCAGGTGACGCTGATTTTGTCGCCGACCTTGGCGCCTTTTACGCGCAAGCCGAGAAACGGGTTGCGTGAAATCGCCTGACTCCACTGCGCATCGAGCACGCTTTTGCCATTGTGGGTGATTACGACGCTCTGGATGAAGTGCAGCGGCACGAGGTCGCCCTTGCCGTCCTTGCGTTGGCCGGTTTCCATCGGGTGCTGAATCAGGATGCGCACGTCGGCGACGTCACCCTGCAGCGTCGCGCGAATTTTCATGGGTTCGGCCATAACGGGGTTCCTTTTCTACGCGTTCGGATGCGCTGGTTGCGACGCGATGCGGCGGCCGCTCAACCGCAGCCGCCGATCGTGACTTTGATTTCCTTGGCGGCGGTGTAAAACTTGCCGTCTGCTTTGACGACCGCGCGCACGTACGAAGTCTCGCCGATCTTAAGCCGGGTAGAGACGTAGCCCTCGCCGCCGTTCGCGATATCGAAGGTGGAGGTCAGCGGAAACGGATTTTTCTCGGCGATGATCGAGATACTTTGGGTGTTGGGTATCTTGCTGGTCACCGCTATGGGTACCACGGCGCCATTTTCGGCGATGTCCGGAGCGGTGATGGTGATGTCTTTGCTCTCGATCAGATTGGTTGCGCCGAGACTTTTCAACGCGTCGGCGGTCGCCTTGGATTCGAAAGCGGTTTTGTTCCAGGTCGCGGCAAGCGCCTGCCCGGCCGCGAGCAGGCCGGCGCCGACCGCCAAAGCCGCACCCGAGAGCTTAAGAAATGTTCTGCGCAGTGGATTCATCGTTCCTCCTCGTCATGCCGCAATAACGCCGGCCCAGCTTATGCGAATCCGCAACTAAACGGTGATCATGCTAGCCAACAACCGCGTCGATTGTCCAGCCAATTTTCGCGCTGGTCCATTGATGCTTCTTATTGGTTCATAAGTACGTATTCAAGCTCACACGGTGAAACCGCCAGCCGCCATTGTAGCCTTGTCAGGCAATGGCAAGCGGTTACGCCGAGGAAAACATAGACCGCGAGCGACTTGAGATTGCCGCCGCCGATTGACGACATCGGACCCCGCGCCCATGGTGCATAAATTGACCTTGTTGCCAACCGCGCCGAACAGGAGTCCGAGTGAGAATCCGCACCATGCGACTGTTACACTTGGATGGGCCGTGACGTGCATATTTTTCTCCGTGCCATCCAGTCAGTGCATTTAATGCGGGCGGGGATTGCCGGCCAGCGCCGAGTAATCTTTTCCAGTTGCCGGTCCCGCCTACTTCTTTCTTATGAAAAATATATGCTCGTTATTCGCGGTTTCCGACGCCAGCAATCCGTTGCCGGTCTGTTTTGTGAACGACTCAAAGTCCTTCACCGCCCCCGGATCGGTGGCGACGATCCTGAGCACCTGCCCCGACGACATGTCGTTCAATGATTTCTTGGCACGCAATATCGGCAGTGGGCAGTTGAGCCCTCGCGCATCGAGTTCCTTATCGAAATTCATTCCTTGCTCCTGCAGTAAAAAGTCAAACGTGCCGCAGCTTGCGGCGGCGCTGGGAGCTTGTCGGACCTGGCCCCGACTAACTCCCGATGCAAAACCGGCGCCTATGTTGAAAGAGAACTTCGAAGCCATGGAGCGGGTCGCCGCGACGGCGAGCCTAAACCGGTGCGGCGGGACGCAAGGCGCGAAACCGCCGGGCGGTCACTTCTTGCGGATGTAAAACTCGAACTCGCCGCGCGTGCTTTCGTGCATGCCCGCAAGTTCAAGCGACCGGGTTCTGACCCAGGTGGCTATGTCGTCGGGTGAGCCGGGGCAGTTGCTAATCAGTTGCAGCACTTCGCCGGGCTGCATTGCTTCGAGCAATTTTTTTGCCTCGATGATCGGGCCCGGGCAGGACACCCCCCTGATGTCGAGCACGGCATTGGGCGGCGGACGGGTGGCCGCCTTGCCTTTCTGGATGTAATAGCCGGTCTTGTGGTCGCCCTGCCTGACGGTCGAAACGATCTGGTTGTCGGTGTATTTGACCCACGCGAAGAGGTCGTCGGAGGTGCCCGGACAATTTGAAATGAGCAAGAGCACCTGCCCCGATTGCAGGTCGTCCATGACTTTCTTTGCACCCAACAACGGCGCCGGACATGAGAGTCCGCTCATGTCCAAAATAACGGCCGGGGTGTGAGCCGTCACAATGCCTGCCGTGGCCGCTGCCGATTTCATGCAAAGTCGCCGTCTCTAACGCGGGAAATATAAATATAGCCCAAATGGGCAAGTCGCGCACATTATCGCCTGAACGGCACCGACATTGCGCATCATAGCGCCAAGGCGGGTGCGTGAAGCAGGGGCCTATGACCCCGCACTCGCCTCGCGTATCATTGCCGGGTGAATTGATAACACCATGTTTTGAATGGAAAGCGACGCGTTCCGGCCGCTCTGCAAAAGCAGGGCCTTGGCGGCGCGAAAAACCTATGGATTTTCTTCCAATACTGCTCGATATCCGCGCGCAACCGTGCCTGGTAGTTGGCGGCGGCGCGGTCGCGGCGCGCAAGACCGCGCTGCTGCTGCGCGCCGGCGGGCAGGTCACGGTGTTGTCGCCGGTGCTGATTTCCGCCTTCGATGACTATCTGGCCAAGGGCGACGTGGCCCATCGCGCCGCGAGTTTCAGCGCTGGAGACGTGACCGAATATGCGGTGATCATCGCCGCGACCGACGATGACGCCGTCAACCGCGAGGTGGCCGCCGCCGCCAAAGCGCGGCGCATCCCGGTAAACGTCGTCGATCAGCCGGCGCTTTGTTCTTTCATCCTGCCCTCGATCGTCGACCGCTCACCGCTGATCGTCGCGGTGTCGAGCGGCGGCGCGTCGCCGGTACTGGCGCGCCTGCTGCGTGCGCGGCTGGAGACCCTGATCCCGGCGGGCTATGGACGGCTCGCCGCGCTGGTGGGGTCGTTTCGCGATCAGGTCAAGGCGCGCTTCACGCCGGCCGAGCGGCGGCGCTTCTGGGAGCGCGTGCTGCAGGGCCCGATCGCCGAGTTGGTATTCAGCGGGCGCGATCAGGACGCGCGCAAAGCGTTGCGGCTAGCGATCGACGACCCGCGCCTCACGTTGCACGGCGGCGAGGTCTACCTGGTGGGCGGCGGCCCCGGCGATCCGGATTTGCTGACGTTCCGCGCGCTGCGCCTGATGCAGCAGGCTGATGTGGTGGTCTACGACCGGCTGGTGTCCAAACCCGTGCTCGACCTGGTGCGCCTGGAAGCCGAGCGCATTTACGCCGGCAAGGAGCGCGCTTCGCATACGCTGCCGCAGGAGGACATCAATCACTTGCTGGTCCGCCTCGCCAGGCAAGGCAAGCGTGTCGTGCGGCTGAAGGGCGGCGACCCCTTCATCTTCGGACGCGGCGGCGAAGAGATTGCAACGCTGATGGACGAGGGCATCCCGTTCCAGGTGGTGCCCGGCGTCACCGCCGCCGCTGGCTGCGCCTCATACGCGGGGATTCCACTCACCCACCGCGATTATTCGCAGTCGGTGGTGTTCGTCACCGGCCACCTGCAGGACGGCAGCATGAATCTGAACTGGACAGCGCTCGCCCAGCCGCGCCAGACTATCGTGTTCTACATGGGCCTGCTCGGCATCGACATTCTGTGCCGCGAGCTCGTCGCGCACGGCCTTTCGTCCGCAACGCCGGCCGCGCTCATACAACAAGGCACCACGCCGCAGCAACGCGTGCTGACCGGCAATCTCGCGACGCTGCCGGAGATCGTGCGACGAGGCAACGTGAAGGCGCCGACCTTGATCATAGTCGGCGACGTGGTGAGGCTGCGCGACAAGCTCAACTGGTTCGAGTCATCGGCGTAACGTTCAAACACCGCGCCGCGACGGCGCTGGGCCCGGCGCGTGATCAGGATGGGATTTTTCGTTTTCCCAAGCCATGCTCAACCGCGAGCACCGCCGCCTTGACGCGCGAGTCCACCCCCAGCTTGCGCAGGATCGCCTTCACGTGCAGCTTGACGGTGCCATCGGTGATGTTGAGCGCCTTCGCGATCAGCTTGTTACTCAGGCCTTTGGCAACCTGTTCGAGGATTTCCATTTCACGCGGCGTGAGCTCGACGAACGATGCGGATGGCTGCGCAGGCGCGGCGCCCGCGCCGGTGTCGCCGCGCACGATGCGCGCGAGCGTCCCGAGCAGTTCCTTGGCCACTACGTTCTCGCCCCGCAGGGCGGCTTCGAGCGCCGGCACCAGTTCCTCCGGCTCCATGTCCTTCAACAGATAACCCTGCGCCCCCGCGCGCAGCGCGGCGCGCAAATCCGCGTCCTCGCTGCTCATCGTGAGCATCAGCACCGGCGCGCTGACGCCATGCACGCGCAAACTGTCCAAAGTCTCGATGCCGTTTTTTCCCGGCATCCTCACGTCCAGCAGGACGATGTCCGGCTTCAACTCGAGCGCGCGGCGCACGCCCTCCTCGCCGGAGCCGACCGACGCGATCACCTCGACGCCGCGGCTGCGCAGCAACCCCTCGATGCCCTTGCGCACCAACGCATGATCGTCGATCAGGAGGACGCGCACGTCAACCCCGCAGCGCCGGGTCGCGCGCAACGGGCGGCGGTGCGGTAAACATCAGCACGATGCGCGTGCCCTCGTCGGGCTCGCTCTCGATCACCAGCTGGCCGGGCAGGCGCGCGGTGCGCTCCTGCATGATGGCCATACCCACGTGCTCGCCCGCGGCGCCCGCGGTGACCCCCGCCATGCCGAGGCCGTCGTCTTCGATCAGCACGGTATAAAAATCGTCCTCGTTATTGAGCAGAATACGCACGTTGCGCGCACCGCTGTGCTTGCGGATGTTGGTGAGCGCTTCCTGAATGATATAGAACACCTGCACTTCCTGCGCGGGCGTCAGATTGAGCGCCAGACATTCGTTCTGGAAAAACATCGCGATGCCGGTCTCCTGCTGGAAGCGCTGAACCATGCCGGCGATCGCCGGCGCAAACCCCTCATCACCGATCCTGAGGCGGAAGTTCGCGAGCAGATCGCGCAGATTGGCGTGCGCCTGATCCATCGCCTGCCGCAGGTTGTGGATTTCACTCTCGGCGGCGCCGATGTCCCGGCGGCGCAACGACTCGCCCATCATCGTAATCTGCAAACGCATGCTGATCAGCGCCTGGGCCAGCGAATCATGCAATTCATTGCCGATCAGCGTGCGTTCCTCCATCAAGGCCAGTCGACGCGCGTCATTGTCCAGACGCGCCTTCTCCAGCGCGAGTCCCAGATGGCGGCCGACGGTGATGAGCAGATCGTGCATGTCCTCGCCCATGGCCGCGAGCGGCCGGTCGAGGAACAGGTTATATACGCCCAATATGCGATCCTGGTATTGCACCGGCACCACCACGAATTCCTGGCAATCACGCTCGAGCATCGGCCGGCCGATCAGCTTCGCGCATTCGCGCGTGCTGTTTTGAACGCGGATGCCGCCTTCGGTCGCACACCAGCCGCAATGGCAACGGCCAAGCGCCATCCGCCGGTCGCTCTCCACCACCGCGGGATCGAGACCGCGGCTCGCGATCAATCGCGTATGGCCGTCGTCGGTCACCACGCGGACACTCGCCGCGCGCGCATCGATCAATTCGATGAAAGTATCGAGAAAGCTGTCCAGCAACTGGTCGAGACTGCCGGGCTGGCTCAAACTCGTGGCAATCGCGTACAACACGTCGAGCGATTGCGTCTTGCGCGCGAGGCGTACTGTCTGCGTGTGATCGTCCGCGCGGATGTTCGCGGCCGGTTGTCCGGGAATGCTGCCGTCGGCCTGTTTCGTCATTACGCAGCGGCGCTGATTAGCGTGCTCTATTCTCTCGCGGTCGTGCCCCGCCCGTTGCGGGTCGATGCGCCCGCTGCCGGCAGCTGGTGCGAGGGATCGTTGGGATTGATGAAAATAAACCGGTTCTCGCCGGGATTGATCTCGACGAAATCCAGGGTCGCCCCCGTCAACAGCTCTACGCCGCCGGGGGAGACCAGCACGTTGATGCCCTGCGACACGGCCAACTGGTCGCCATCGGCCTTGTCATCGAGGCCCATGCCGTATTCGATCACGCCCTTGCCATCGAGGCGCGCCGCGAGACGCAAATAAACCTCCCCGCCGCCCGAAGGTTGAGCGGATTTGAGTATTTGCGCGGCGGCCTCGGGAGTTATGTTGATCATGAATATCCTTTAGGGCGCGTTGCCATTACCCATTCCGGTTGCAACGCACACGTGTTTGATCGTGCATTATGTCAGGCGCTTTTGGCGAGACTCATGCGCGGCCGGCGGTCGATTTTGCAGCGGCGGACAAAATCCACGAAACGCGCTGCCCAATGATGGCTGCCGACATCGCGCAGGTGCGAATACGATGCTAACAGGTTCTTGTAAACAATGCCGTCGCGGCGGCCATCGATTCCATGGCCGCGCTCCACGTCGTAGGCGAACTCGACATCCGGCGGAAGGTTTTCCACGCTCGAATAGTGAAACTCATGGGCGCGTATCAGCG